>CANHSD010000218.1 GCA_947463105.1 Chitinophagaceae bacterium | reverse complement strand
CCATAATTTGTTTGCCCATTGCATCAGCAGAAACCCTCGTTTTAATGGTGCCCGTTTGGGCGCCAAAGAGGAATTGGTCGATTTTCAGAACAATGTGGTCTACAACTGGCAGAACAAGGCGATCTATGGTGGAGAGTTCGGGAAATACAATATTGTAAACAATTATTTCAAGCCCGGTCCATCCACAAAGCCTTCTGCTGCTGGTAATTTCCTGGATCCATCCAAAACAGATGTTTTGCCTTATGGGCAGTATTTTGTTGATGGAAACATGATTGAAGGGAACAGATCCGTCTACCGCGACAACATGTTGGGGGTGACCGCTATGTCTGTTTCGGGTGTTTATATCAACCAACCACATGCGGTGATTGCCCTTCCCAAAGAGGATGCTGACAGGGCCTATCAGTCCATCATCAAGAAGGTGGGTGCTTCCTTACGACGTGATGCGGTGGATGAAAGAATCATCAACGAAATGCTGAGTGGGAAAGGGAAAATTATTGATGTACAGGGTGGATTTCCGCATGGAACTGCGTATGAAAAATCAAAAACCGCCTGGCCTGAACTGAAGGCTGCAGCCAGCATGACAGACAAGGATGCAGATGGAATGCCAGATGAATGGGAGCTGAGCAAAGGACTCAATCCCAATGATCATGCTGATGCAGCAGACCTTCGGCTGCATTCCTATTTTACGAACATTGAAGTATACCTAAACAGTTTGCTGAAATGAAAAAAAGCTTAACTGTTTTCGTCATCATGCTGTTGGTTTCATTTCTGCCGGACCAGAAAAAAATTAAGATATTTTTGGCTGGTGATTCTACCATGAGCATCAAGTTGGAGAAAAATTTTCCGGAAACAGGTTGGGGCATGCCTTTCAATCATTTTTGGAATGAGCACCTGACGGTTGTCAATAAGGCAAAGAATGGCAGAAGTACAAAGACTTTTATCACTGAGGGCCTTTGGAAGCAGATCATGGACGAGGCAACCGCGGGAGATTATGTCTTCATTCAATTTGGTCACAATGACGAAGTAAAATCAAAGGTCAATACTTATACAACCCCTGAAGAATTTACCAACAATCTCCTGCGCTATGTTCGTGAATCAAGGGAGAAACAATTGATTCCTGTTTTGTTCACTCCTGTAGCGAGAAGAAAGTTTGATGCCACAGGAAAAATTGAACCAACACACCAGGAATATTCCGCACTGGTTCGCAAAGTTGCGGAAAACGAAAAGCTGCTTTTCATTGACCTGGATGCCAAAAGTATGGAACTCTATCAGCAATTTGGTATTGAAAATTCCAGGTTATTGTTCTGTCAGTTGAAGCCGGGAGAACATCCCAATTATCCTGATGGAAAGGATGACAATACGCACTTCAATGAGTTGGGGGCCAGGTTGATTGCACAACTGGTGCTCAGAGAAATCCGTGCTGCGGTCCCTGAATTGATCACCTACATCACCACCAAAAAACCATGATCATGAAGGGGATGTTTTCTTTGCTATCATGCCTATTTCTAAATTTGCTGACAGGCCATGCGCAGCAACGATGGGTTGTTGCGCAAGATGGATCCGGCGATTTCAGGTCTGTTCAACTGGCATTGGACGCCATCAAGGAAGGCAACAATGACCCTGTTGAGATTTATGTAAAAAAAGGGATATACAAAGAAGTGGTTGTGGTGGATGCAAGAAAAAGCAAGATCCACCTGATCGGTGAAGACAAGGTCAATACCATCATCTCTTTTGATAATCACGCAGGTACCCGCAAACCCAATGGCGATACACTCAATACCTGGACCTGCGCAACAGTTTTTGTGTATGGTGATGATTTCAGGGCAGAGAACATCAGCTTTGAAAACAGTGCAGGGTTCACTGCTGGCCAGGGTGTTGCCCTAAGGGTTGAAGGCAACCGGGCCTCTTTCATCAACTGCAACATGCTGGGCAACCAGGATGTACTTTTTCTTAGTGGAAGTGGCGTAAAGCATTATTTCAGGGACTGTTATATTGAAGGTTCCACTGATTTTATTTTTGGTGCGGCAACCGCAGTATTTATCAACTGTCAACTCCACAGCAAGAAAGACTCACACGTTACTGCCGCATCTACCAATGTCATCATCCCCTATGGTTTTGTTTTCTTTGATTGTACCTTGACCGCAGCTGAAGGCATCAACAAGGTTTCCCTGGGAAGGCCATGGAGCCCTACAGCAAGCGTGACCTATATTCGTTGCTGGATGGACAGGCATATCATCCCCGAAGGGTGGAACAATTGGAAAAACCCATCCAATGAAGCCACCGCCAGGTATGCCGAATACTTGAGCATGGGGCCAGGGGCATCGGTATCAAGCAGGGTAAAGTGGATGAAGCAACTCACCAATGAAGAACTTAATAAATATACCATCGAAAATATTTTGGGCCCCTGGGTACCTGAACCGAAGAAAAAATAATTGACAATGAAAAAGATTCTATCCAAGTACACCATGTTGCTCTTTGCTGCAACCCTCGCGTGCACAGGTGTTTCTGCAAAATACAATGCTATAAAAAACAAGGTGCCTGTCTTCAAAAAAGACACGGTTTCCATTGCAGCATATGGTGCAGTTCCAGATGGATTGACACTCAATACGGCAGCCATCAACAATGTCATCAATGTGCTGGACAAAAAAGGCGGTGGTGTTGTACTTGTCCCCAAAGGACTTTGGCTAACCGGCCCAATCGTCCTCAAAAGCAATATCAACCTGCATGTGGAGAACGGTGCCATCCTTTTGTTTTCTCCTGATTTCAATCAATTTAAACTTGTTGAAGGCAATTGGGAAGGATTGAAGCAGATGCGCAACCAGTCGCCCATTTCAGCAACCGGGGCAACCAATGTAGCCATCACGGGAAAAGGAATCATTGACGGCAATGGTGCAGGATGGCGCCAGGTCAAAAAAGAAAAACTAACAGAAGGCCAGTGGAAAAAATTGTTGTCCAGTGGAGGGCTTCTCAGTGAAGACAAAAAAACATGGTATCCAACGGCTTCCAATTTCAAGGGCAACAACGAAAAGAATCCAGGGGTCATTTCTCCAGAGAAGACAGCAGCATACTACCAGTCGGTCAAGGATTTTTTGCGTCCCAACATGATTGTTTTTACGAACTGTAAAAATGTATTGTGGGAAGGCGTAACCTTTCAGAACTCTGCTGCATGGTGCCTTCATCCCCTCATGTGTGACAACCTGATTGTCCGCGACATCAAGGTAAAGAATCCCTGGTTCGCCCAGAATGGAGATGGCATTGATGTTGAGAGTTGTAACAATGTATTGATTGAAAATTCCATCTTTGATGTGGGCGATGATGCGCTCTGCATGAAGAGCGGGAGGGACGAGGCTGGCAGGCAAAGAGGGATGCCCACCCAAAATGTTACCATCCGCGGCTGCACAGTGTATTCAGCCCACGGAGGATTCGTTATCGGAAGTGAGATGAGTGGTGGGGTAAGGAATGTTGATGTGAAGAATTGCAGTTTTATTGGCACCGATATTGGCCTTAGGTTCAAAACAACCAGGGGGCGTGGTGGCGTTGTGGAGAACATCAACATCAGTGACATTGTGATGAAAGACATTCCAGGAGAGGCCATTCTTTTTGACATGTACTATATGTCCAAAGATCCTGTGCCTGTTTTTGGAGAAAAACAAGACATGCCGGTCATTGAAAGAAAACCTTTGGATATTACCACACCTTCTTTCAGGAATTTCAAGATCAGCAGGGTTTATTGTGATGGTGCAGAAAAGGCCATCTTCATCCGCGGGTTGCCAGAGATGCAGATCTCGAATATTCAGCTCAAAGACATGGCTTTCACTGCCAACAAGGGCATTGAAATCCAGGAGGCCAATGGCATCATCCTTTCCAACATTGATTTGAAGTTAAAGGATGCAGCAACAAGCATCAAGGTGCAGCAGAGCACTGGTGTTGTTACGCATGGCATCCGTGCCAATGCTTTTCACAGCAAGCCGCTCAGCCAATCGCTTTCGCAAACTGCCATGCGAATGTGGCCTGATTCTTTCATGATTGCTGGCGACAAACAGCCCAAATGGCGCTATGATCAAGGGGTCATCCTGAAGGGTATGGACGATGTCTGGAATGCCACTGGAGACAGGACCTGGTTCAATTATATCCAAAAATCAATGGACTATTATGTTGGGGAGGATGGATCCATCAAAGGATACAAGAAGGATGAATACAATATAGACCATGTCAACAACGGAAAAATTTTGTTGATGCTTTACCAGGTAACTGGAAAGGAGAAATACAGGAAAGCAGCACAATTGCTTCGTGAACAACTCCTCACGCATCCACGTACCAAGGAAGGTGGATTCTGGCACAAAAAAATCTATCCTTCACAAATGTGGTTGGATGGATTGTACATGGGCCAACCCTTCATGGCGGAATATGCAAAATTGTTTCATGAAGAAAAGGCCTTTGATGATATCGTCTTGCAATTCCGGTTGATGGAAAAAAATGCAAGGGATCCCAAAACAGGCCTGCTCTACCATGGTTGGGACGAAAGCCGTCAGCAACAATGGGCCAATAAAACAACGGGCAATTCACCGCATTTTTGGGGAAGAAGCCTTGGTTGGTTTGGCATGGCGCTGGTAGATGTTTTGGATTATTTTCCAGTCAATCATTCCGGAAGAAAAGAATTGATTGCCATCCTTGATCGCTTTGCTGCTGCAGTAGCAAAAGTGCAGGATCCCGCTACAGGGCTATGGTACGACATCGTAGACCGAAAAGACCAACAGCCCAATTATCCAGAATCTTCCGGTTCATCTATGCTGACCTATACATTGGCAAAGGCAAGTAGGTTGGGCTATGTGGCAGAAAAATACCATGCTGTTGCTGAGCGTGGATACGCTGGCATCAAAGAACGTTTTAT
>CANHSD010000217.1 GCA_947463105.1 Chitinophagaceae bacterium | reverse complement strand
GACGCTCTTCCGATCTGGTATCGGGATTCAACACAAGGAGCAGCTCCCCTTTTGATGCGCGCATTCCTGCATTGTTGGCACGGGCAAAGCCTGCGTTATATCCCATGTCCAACCATTGTACTGCTGGAAACTGTTGTTGAATCAGCTCCTTATCCTGCAAATTCCTACTGTTGTCAACAATCAACCATTCAACCGATGCTGGATCCATCAACATTGGATCGGCCGAGTGGAGGCAATCAGCAATCAGATCGCCCGAATTGAAGTTTACAATGATGATCGACAACAACATGATTGAAAGATACAAATAAACGCTGTACACTGAAATCTAAACGCCCAATAATGCCAAACAGGATATCTTTGTATGGTAATAATCGATTCAATACGTGATGCCTAAAGAAACAATCAATGCCAGGGAAGTCAATAATTTTGATGTTTTGCGGATTGTTTTTGCATGGTTTGTAGTGATATCGCATTCCTTTTTTTTGAGTGGCGCAAGCATCAGTGATCCGTTGGGATGGGCCACCAACAATTACCTCATTTTTTCCTATATCGGCGTAAAGGGTTTTTTTGTGATCAGCGGATACCTGATTTTTCAAAGCCTTATCAGGAGCAGGTCACTGATGGAGTACCTTACAAAAAGAGCACTGAGAATATTTCCAGGCTTGGTAGTTGCGGTATTCTTAACGCTGGTGGCCACCTATTTTGTCTACCCCCAAAAAGACATTCCCTACTTTTTAGACCCAGCCATCTATTCCTATTTTCGAGACAATATCCTGCTGTTCATTTCCCATTTTGATATTCCAGGGGTCTTTGAAAACATGAAGTCAACTGCCCTCAATGGCTCTCTCTGGACAATCAAGTTTGAATTTCTTTGTTATCTGATGCTTTTAACATTCTTCCCATTCAAAAGCAATAGAAAAACAATTGCCATGCTGACAATCTTACTCTTGATCATCCTGTTTGCATTGCAATTGTTTTATGCTGATTGGCTGCAAACGATAAAAAGGCCCATTCAATTGGACCTCATGGTTGAGCTGGCCAACTATTTTTTGATGGGATCTGTCCTGGCTTGTTTTGATTGGGAAACCAATGCATATAAAAAGTTGATGTTGTACATCTCCATTGCATTGATCTTGGTTGCTGTCTTTTTCACATTAGACAGGTTGATCTTGATTGCACCCCTGGGATTTATCATCATCTGGTTTGGGAAAAGAAAATCTTCATTGGCCGCCTGGATTCACAAAACCATTGGTGACCCTTCCTATGGCATGTACCTTTATGCATTCCCCCTTCAACAATTCATGATCTACTTCTTAAAACCCACTACCATAGTATTGTTGATTTCAAGCACAGTACTGAGTTTATTGCTGGGGATACTCTCCTGGTATGTTGTTGAGAAAAAAGCACTGATGCTCAAACGTTATTTCCTGAAAGCAGAGAAAAAATAGCTGGCTGCCATCAATAATTTGGAACTGGGTCCAAATTTCAACATGAAGTAGGGAATCTGGGATTGCCATTTCAACATAAACATGATGGGGTCCGGCATCTCCGTTGGATCCAGCTTATTGGAACAAAAATCATGCATGTTGCGTATCCCATAATTCCTGAGCAGGCGCCAATAATAATCATAGATTTTGATATCTCGGAAAGCCGAATGTCCAATTTTTTGGGCAAACCATATGTTTTCCCTGAACATGATGTCTTCATTGTCTCTGCAGAATTCAGTGGTCTGATCCTTGTGCAAACCAATGGTCATCAGGTGTTGATCAAGGTATATATAATCAAAGCCCGCCTTGATGAGCCTGGAATTGTAATCAACATCCACCAGCCAAATGAGTTTTTCATCATAGCGCACAACAGACTTCACCTCAGCCCTTAACATTACATTGCTGGGTGGCCCCATGACCTGGGCCAACAACAGCCGATTGGGATAAGATTTGAGCCTATTCAAAAGAGATGGTATGGCCTGCAAAACCAGGTATTCGCCATCCGCTTTCTGGGCAATGTTCTTGCAAAAAGCAAAGGAGGCTGTTGGATGTTTGGTCAATTCACTGATGAAAATGGAAAGTGCTTGTGGATGTTCAAACCAGTCGTCCTGGTGAACCAACATGAAAAAATCCCCGCTTGACCGATCTATGGCGCTGTTCCAGTTCTTTGGGCTCCCCAGGGCAGGAATATTTCTGTAGTAGCGGATGGTCAATTGCCCTGAATAGGGTGCAATTGCCCGTTCTATGTCATCATTGGGGGAGTCATCCGTGATCACCACCTCAACCTCCTTGTAGTCCTGCAACAAGACAGCATCAAGCAGCCGAATGACAAAATCAGGTTTTTTGTAGGCTGGAACACAAATGGAGACCATGGACAGACAGATTAAATCGTATTTTTGGCCTTATAAAGATAGTCAATCTAATGGCATTCTTAAAACGATGACATGGAAGGGCTCTCGACATTTAACTGAAGAAAATGTCCAACAACAATCTCGAAAACTTTATTTCAGTCGTCATCCCCTGCTATAACGACGGCATTTACCTTGAGGAAACTTTGCTGCATTTAAAAAAACAAAGCTTTCAACGATTCGAGACCATTATTGTAAATGATGGGTCAACTGACCCATTCACCTTGGATTTGCTGAGCAAAATTGATCCAGGAATGGCTACGGTATTGCACAAGGAAAATGGCAGGATGTCTTCAGCCAGAAATTTTGGTGTAAAGCATGCAAAAGGCAATGTCATTGTGGCCCTGGATTCGGATGACTATTTCGAAGCAAGTTTCTTTGAAAAAGGATTGAAAGTGCTGGATGCAAACCCTCAAGTGGCCGTGGTAACAAGCCACATGAGAATGTTTGGCAAGGATAATAAAATCTCAAAACCACGTGGCGGAGATCAATACAACTTCCTGTTCAGCAGTGAATGTCCCGCCTGTGCAATGGTTAGAAAATCATGTTGGGAGGCTGTTGGTGGGTATGATGAATCGATGACACTGGGATATGAAGATTGGGAATTTTACATCAGAATCACCCAACAAAACTGGACGGTTCATGTAATCAAAGAAGTCTTGTTTTTTTACAGGCAAACAGAAAAATCAACTCATAAAAACAAAACACTGCCCAACAGAAAAATTATTATTCAATACATCCTAAATAAACACCAAGATTGGTACCTTAGAAATCTGGCAGCATTGATATCAGAAAATAAAATTATATACACTGAAAGAAGGACAGCTTACAATACAATCCTCAAACTATTTGTTGATAGAATTACCAATAAATTCAATTAATCAAAGACTGCCAATTACAAAATAAAACAATTATGTTTTCAAAAAATCCAACTGGAGAACGATTAGAACAAGGAGACTTAAGCCAAGGCATGGCAGAACATCTTCATCGGTATAAAATTGCTGAAATGTTTTGCAGCGGAAAAACAGTACTGGATATAGCCTGCGGAGAAGGGTATGGAACAAATTTATTATCAAAATTTGCGAAAACAATTACAGGTGTAGACATAGACAACCAAACCGTTGTAGAGGCAAAATTAAAATACAGTTCTGAAAACATTCAGTTTGCTCAAGGAGACACATCCAACATCCCCTTCCCAGATTCAACTTTCGACGTAGTTGTCAGTTTTGAAACGATAGAACATCATGACAAGCATGATGAAATGATCACAGAAATCAAGAGAGTTCTTAAGCCCAATGGCGTCTTTATCATATCCACCCCAGACAAATATGTTTATACGGATCTAAAAGGTGTTATAAATAAATTCCATATCAAGGAGTTGTATAAAAAAGAATTTGTTGACCTCATCAAGCGTTTTTTTTCAAACACTACAATACTTAACCAAAAATTCATTACTGGATCTTACATATACAATGAATCATCAATAACCAATTCGCCCAAAATTTGGTACAGCGGAAATTTCAACAAAGTAGAACAAACAGTAAGACCGGAGGGTGAGTATACTATCGTTATTGCCAGCAATGCAGATCTCACTATTCCATCAGATCTGGAGAAAGAGAGTTTCTTCATTGAATCTAACTTTATCGACAAGCTCACGGCTCAATTCAAAAGCTTGTCGATCCGCTATAAAGTTGGATATGCAGTGCTCTCCCCACTAAGAATATTGAAAAATATTTTTGTTAAGCCGGGAAAATAAAGGGCTTGACTTGGTTTTGAAAAAATTAATTGATTTTTTTCAAATAGCCCATCGTGTTGAAAGTTGCACTCTTTCCGAACATGTTGATCCATTGGTCATCAATTAGAAAATCAGTGTTATTCTTCATGTACTGCTTGATTGCTTTTACCGGGCCACCGCCAAAGTCATCAGATTGGCCTAATGCATCAACTATACCATCTTCAACGATTAAATAGGAGCCCTTTGAAACAAGATGGCCAAGCTTATTCAATGCACCCAAGGTTGATTGAAATTGATGCGAACCATCTTCAATTACAAGGATCTTCTTGAAGCCCTTTGTATTTTCAACATCATAACCCTCCCATCCATTGTGAAAAAATTTAATGCGCTCATTCTTTTTTACCAATTCATATGCCCGATCATCTATGTCGATGGTATGAATTTCACCTCCCCCAATATTTTCCAGAATATCTGCAAGGTAAAGAGCACTTCCACCACAATTTGTTCCGACTTCTATGATCAAATCAGGACGGACTTCATTCAGTATCATTTGATAAATAACATAATCAAATGGACACTTGATACAGGGCACTCCCCGATATGTCATAAGATGATGCCCTTTGACAATTCCCTTTAATGAATAGGTTTTATTGGCAATCAATTGTTTTACCTTTCTCCAAATTGAACTCATTGATGTTACGTTTTAAATATGAATGACAGTAGCTTAATTTCATTCTATCAAGGGTGTTCGCATTCTTGAGAGAATGAAAT
>CANHSD010000216.1 GCA_947463105.1 Chitinophagaceae bacterium | reverse complement strand
TCAATGATGAACTGGTTGTGGATGTTTATGGATTGTCAGAGAGCAACAGAAAAATAAAAGTTAATACAGAAGGCTTTGTGCGTATTCCCAACCTGGGGCCAGTAAAAGTCGCCGGTCTTAGCATCGAACAGGCCACCCAAAAAATTAGGGAAGCCATGTCCAGGATTTATCCTGCCATAAAAACAGGTCAGACCAGTGTGGCCGTTTCATTGGGGCAGATTCGCAGTATACAGGTTACCTTGGTTGGTGAGATTAACAAACCGGGAAGTTTCTCTTTGCCATCTACGGCTACCATCATGCATGCCATGTATGCTTCCGGTGGACCCAATGAAATTGGTTCCTACAGGGAGATTCAACTGGTAAGGAGCGGAAAGGTGATGGTAATATTTGATCTCTATGATTTTCTGTTGAAAGGAAACCTCACCAATAATATCCTCCTCCAGGATGATGATGTGGTGCGTATTCCAGCCTATTCCAAGCGGGTTGCCATTAAGGGGGCGGTTAAAAAGCCGGCTATTTTTGACATGAAGACACCTGAAGATGCTGCCATGATCATGGACTACGCCGGAGGGATGTCTGATATTGCCTTCAAGGAGCTAATCCGCATCAAGAGGCTTGGTACCCAATCCCGTGAAGTACTTACCTTGAATACAAAAGATATCAAAGGATATCAGCTCATGTCTGGTGATACTTTAGAAGTTGACTCTCTTGCAAAACGTTTCATCAACAGGGTGATGGTTACTGGTGCAGTGTATTACCCTGGAGATTATGGTCTCTCTAGTTTTTCTTCTCTGAAAGCTTTGGTCTCACACGTGCAACCCAAAGAAAATGCCTATTTCGATCGGGCCATTCTTCGCAGGTTGAATGCAGATCTAAGTCCTGTCTTCATTCAACTCAACATCAATGATCTGCTCAATGGCAAAAATGACATGGGATTGCAAAAAGATGACTCTATTCATATTTTTGAAAAAGAACAGATCCGGGAGAAATATTTTGTTACCATAGAAGGTGAGGTAAACAAACCCAGCTATTTCAACTATGCGGATGGCATGCGTGTGCAAGACCTGATTCTGATGGCCAACGGCATTCGGGATGGAGCTACCCTTCAACGCATTGAAATTTCCCGAAGGCTTCGTCAACAGTCCAATGGCAAGGATACCACGGTCTATTCCATCATTGAATCGATGGACATCGATCCCAAGAATTTTGACATCAGCTCACTTGATCTTGTTCTGCAACCTTACGATATTGTTTACATCAGACGCTCTCCATCATATAGGGAACAGACCAATGTGATGGTGGAAGGAGAGGTGATGTTTCCAGGCAAGTATACCCTGCAGGGTGCCAATGAAAGGCTTTCTGAAGTGATCAACCGTGCCGGTGGGTTGAAAAAAACATCTTTTCCGGGAGGGGCCATGCTCATTCGGAAAACTTTTCAAGGGTCAACATCCAGTGATTCCACCATTTTTGAAATCAAATATGATTTGATCAAAAACAAGAACAAGCAGGTCAAACTCAATGGGAGTAACAATCCTGCTGATACCACAGCAATTTCCAAGGAAACCCTTGACATGTTTTCTTCTCAAAAGCGGGTAGCCATTGACCTGATCATGGCATTGGAAAAGCCTAACTCTTTGTTTGACATTGTAATGGAAGAGGGTGATATCTTGAAGATCCCCAGAATTCAACAAACAGTACAATCTTTTGGTGAAGTGAACTATCCACAACAGTTGGCATATGAAGAAGGTATGCAATTCAAGAAGCTGATCAATGCATCAGGTGGATTTTCCAGCAGTGCCTCCAGAAAACATGCGTATGTGCTGGAAGCCAACGGGAAGGTCAGGAGCACCACACATTTCCTTTTTTTCAATTTTTACCCCAGAATCAGCCCTGGTTCAGAGGCATATGTTCCCCAGAAGAAATCAAAAGAGCCTCTTTCTAAAGGGGAAGCCATTGGCATCACATCAGGATTGGTTTCATTGGCAGGTGTAATGTTGGCCATCATCAATTCATTACAATAACATGTTCGATCCTAAACCAGTAAAAATAGATACAGACCAGCTCAGGTTATTGATACGAAGTTATTTGCTTCACCTGAGAAAAAAGGCAGGCATAATACTGTTGATTGTTGTTCTAGGAATGGTTGCCTCTTTTGCATGGAACTTGACCACTACACCCGTCTATCAGGCTAAGTGCAGCTTTGTTCTTGAAGAAAAATCAGGTGGCGGTGGAGGCATAGCAGGCTTGGCTTCTCAATTTGGTTTTGATCTTGGTTCATTGGGTGGAGGATCTGGAAACTTTTTTTCTGGAGATAATATCAATGATATTATCTCATCTTCAACGGTCATGGATGAAGTGTTGCTCTCTAAATCAGATAGTACAACAACACTTGCAGATTTGTATTTGAATGCCTCAGGAATGAGGAAGGCTTATGGATGGAAGGATAAATTAAATGGATTCTCATTTGCAAACAAACACACAAGCGAAGAAGACCATCAACTCAGGGATACTGCACTGTTGGTGATCCGCGAGAGAATCCTTGAGAAGTCGCTCTTGATAGACAAGGCCAATAAAAAAGGGTCCATTTTTGGTTTGCAAGTGAAAAGTTCAGATCCCGTATTTGCTAAATTGTTTACAGAGCGCCTGGTGTCTGTTACCAGCAACATGTATATTGATATTAAAACCAGAAATCTCACAGGCAACATAGCTAAACTTGAGAGAAGGGCCGATTCACTTCGTCAACTCTTCGGGTCAAAATCAAGGCAGTCATACTCACAACAAATACTGGATGCCAATGAGGCCTTCAAGATGAACCTGGCCAATACAGAAATCAGTCAACGTGACAAATCGGTCATCTTTGAGATCTATGCTGAAGTGATGAAAAATCTTGAAGTCAGCCGCATGCTCCTGATCAATCAAATGCCTGTAATTCAGGTGCTTGACAGACCCAAAGATCCTTTGGTGGATGTGCGTATGCCTTTGTTCAAACTGCTTGCCATTGCATTTCTGTTGAGCATCGTATTTGGAATTCTTTTGTCTACATTTTCATTTCGGATGCCACAAGGAAACGGGGTATGAAAAAAGCATTGGTTTTCCTTAGATCATTTGGCGATTTTACGATCGCCATTTCTGTATTAAGGAAGTCCTCTATCCTTGAAGGGTATGATTTCTATGCTTCAAAACATCTGGAGCCGCTCTATATTGATCTGAAAAATTCATTGCCGGATATTGATCTCAACATTCATTTCATCGATCTGGAGATTAAAAAAAAAGTATTCGGTTTCTTCACCAACAAGCATTCCATTGAACTGCATTCTTTCAGGGAGCTGATGAAGTTGAAGCGATGGGTGAGGGGGATGAGTTCAGGAGATGTGTATTTTGAGCAGCGTCGCAAACAGTGGATGATTGCTCCTTACATGGGCAAAACATTTCCCTATATACACAAGAAGTCGCGCAATATCTATCAATCCTATTTTCAGCATTTTGGTGTGGAGCCAGGGCATTTGCTCATTCACAATCCAGCTCCCTCCGCATTGAAAAAAATTTTGGTGTTGCCAGAGTCCAGAAAACCATCCAAGTCTTTTATGCCCCCTTTTATCGATCAGTTAACAAAGTCATTGTTGGGCCAGGGCTTGGATGTTACAACAGGGTTTTTCAAAAAACTGCCATTACAAACAGAAGGGAAAGTCGCTGTTCATGTTGCTTTTGCAGATTTGATCCACTTGATAAGGGATGCAGACCTGGTGGTGACAGCAGATAGCTTGCCAGCACACCTGGCACAACTCTTGGGGAAGCCTCATTTTGTTTATTACGAGGACAAGCCAAATCAAGAGTGGACCACGCCCTTTTGCAATCTCAATAAAGCCTTTGGTGAGATGGGGGATTTGTCATCATTGCAAACATATCTAAACGCTTCGTGAAAGCATTTCTGATTTATGCCGAATCAGAGGCCCATCGCAAAGATCATATTGCAAAGTTGATGACGGAAGCTCCTTTTGTTGTTGAGAAGGTTGAAGCAGTTTATCCAGATAGGCAGCATGTGCCTTTTCGGGATGCATTGCTCCGGGTTTCAAAAGAGCGAACCGGAAAGACTTTGTTGATGGGGGAGTTGGGTTGTCTGCTCAGCCATCGCAGGGTGTGGACAAAAATCCTAAGCGATGCCAAGAACGACCAAGATCATTTTCTGGTTTTTGAATCAGACAGCATGATTGCCCATCCATTGTTCCTCAAAAATAATTTTGACCAGTTATCGAGGGGTAAGGATATGTTTTTTTGGGGCGCATGGGAAGGGCACTTGAAATTGTTCAAGTCGTCCAGAAAGAATGTTGATGAACAATTCACTGTTGGCATACCTTTTATCAAAACAGCGTATTGTACCTACGGGTATTCGCTCAATAAAAAAGCAGCATCATTGTTGTTAGAACGCACCAATAAGATCTCTCACCCCGTTGATCAATTCAAGTATTTTTTCAAGCAAGATGAACTCATTCTTGGCGGTGTATTGCCCGAGGTGATCAAGGGAAATCAAATTACCAGTACGATCCGCGAAAAAGAAAACCAGTTCTTCAAAAAAGCATTTCTCGCTGTGCTAGACCTTAAAAATAACATCATTTGCAGCCTGCGATAAAACAGCTAACGAGGATTTACCTCAATGTTTTTGTATTTGTTTACGCATTGTATGCGTATTTCAACAAAGGGGTTGCCTATGCATTTTTGGCGGAAATCATGCTTGTGTTTGGGGTTGTATTGATGCTGTTCAATCTCAAGAACTATGTTATTATCTGGAACAAGCCAGTTAAGTTGGTTGCATTTTTTATTTTCATTACTGGCATTTGGTTCATATTCGGATTAGGCAAGTACCCACTGGTTGAATTGCTTCAAGATTCCTTCATGTTTTTTTATGCGTTCTTTATTTTTATTATTTTTCTTTTTATAGGGGAGTTTGAACAATT
>CANHSD010000215.1 GCA_947463105.1 Chitinophagaceae bacterium | reverse complement strand
AACCAATCCTGTAATTACACAGAATCCTGGATACTAAGATTTTAAATTAATATCAAAGGGGAGAACTCATCATGGGTTCTCCCCTTTTTTGTGGGTAGATGAAACGAATTATTGTTCTGTCAATTGACCCTATTGATCAGCATATTCTCTTTGAATGATCTGATTATTTCAGAAATGGTCTCAGCAATCCTTTGCCGGGCTTCAAAGCTGATCCAGCCAATATGGGGAGTGATGATGGCATTACGCATACCAATCAAAGGGTGGTCGGAAGGAGGAGGTTCCTTTTCCAGAACATCCAATAATGCAGCGGCTATTGATTTGTCCAGCAGGGCTTTACGAAGGGCCATGGTATCAATCAATCCACCTCTTGAAGTATTGATGAGAATCGCACTGGTTTTCATGAGTGATAAAAACCCATCGTTGATGAGCTTATCGGTTCCTTCATTCAGCGGACAATGAAGGCTGATCACATCAGCGGTTTGGGCCAACGTTTCAAGATCAACAAAACGGCGATTGGGCAATTGAAGATCCCTTGTATGATGATAAATAATATGCATACCCAGGCTTTCGGCCATGCCCGCAAAACAAGATCCTATATTGCCCATACCAATGATGCCCATGGTCTTACCATGCCATTCTCGGATAGGCGTCAACGTATATGTCCAGTCATGGTGAGAAGACCAATCTCCATTTCTTACAGATTGATCGTGCGCTGCAACCTGATTGCTATGATGGAGTAACATAGCCAATGCATGCTGGGCCACTGAAAATGTTCCATAGGCTGGCACATTACAAACCGGCACTCCTGCATCAGTACAGGCCTTTACATCAACACAATTGTACCCTGTTGCAGAAACAACAACCAATTTCAGCTGTTTGAAATGTTCTAACTCAGGAATTCCTACCAACGCTTTGTTGGTAATCAGCACATCAACATCCTTGTCTAAAGAAGACAGGTCTTCTCTGTTGGTACGATCATGAAATACAATTTCTCCAAAAGACTTCAGGTTAGTCCATGCTATATCATCCTGAAACAAGGTATACCCATCCAACAATAAAATTTTCATGGGCTGCCTTTTATTTTACCAGATGGTTGGGAAGATCCTCTACCCGCTTGCAACAAACCTGATCCATGACCTGATAAAGCTGTGTTTTCAGCATTCCCATCATGTGATCAGCCCCTTCATTTCCCAAAGCAGCAACAGCATACATGAAAGAACGGCCAAGGAAGGTAAAGTCTGCACCAGCTGCCAAGGTGCGTGCAATGTCTGGACCGGTGCGGATACCGCTGTCCATCATCACTTTTATTTTACCCTTGTATTTGTCCACCACAGGACCAAGAGACTTGATGGCAGATTGGCCGGCATCAATTTGTCTACCTCCATGGTTGGAAACAAGCAGACCATCAATACCCAATGCAACAGCCATGTCAGCATCCTCCACGGTTGCACATCCTTTCAAAATTATTTTTCCTTTCCACCTTTCGCGGATAGGAGCAATCTTATCAGGATTGAGCCTGCCAGCAAACGTACGGTTCATGTATTGCCCCAATTGACTCATGTTTAAACCTTTTGGCGTATATGGTTTAAGGGTAGCAAAACTTGGTATCCCATGGTACAAGGTATTTAGGCCCCAAGTGGGTCTTCCCATGACCTGCACAATATTTTTGAGGGTCATTTTGGGAGGCATGGCCAAGCCATTGCGGATGTCCCGTGGGCGAAAACCGAAAGAAGGCACGTCGCAAAGCAGTACCAAAACATCATAGCCAGAGGCCTCCAATCGATTGAGGATATCATCCCTCAAACTATCCTCCGCCGGATGGTACAACTGAAACCAAGCCTTGCCTTCGGTCACCTCAGCAATTCTTTCAATACTGGAAGTTGAAACAGTGCTGAGAATGAAAGGAAGGTTGTGCTTGAGGGCAGCCTTTGCCAGAATTTCAGGTGCATTGGGCCAAACAAGGCCCTGAAGACCGATGGGAGAAACACCAAAAGGAGCATCATAAGTATGTCCAAACAATTCAGTAGAAAGCGTTGAACCGGAATGCTCACTCAGGTAATAGGGAAGCAATTCCACCTGGCGCAACTCATCTGTATTCTTGCGGAGGTTAACATCTTCATTGCAACCACCATCGAGGTATTCAAAAGCAAAACGCGGAATCCTGCTCTTGGCCTTGTTGATCAAATCATCAATACCAGGATAGTTTGAATTGTATGCCCAAGTAGGCTTGGAGTTATTGGTCTTTTGCATTTTGTAAAGTTAATTGAAAGTTTTTTCCGAGCTTGATGCATGGCCTTAAAATATTATAAAAGCCAATACTATGTATTGGCTTTTAAGTGGAGAATACCGGATTCGAACCGGTGACCTCTTGCATGCCATGCAAGCGCTCTACCAACTGAGCTAATTCCCCGAGAGAGCAAATAAAATTAAAACAAAAGTGACCCTGATATATTCAGTGGCAATTTTCAAACAATAATATAATTTCCAAATTGTGCTTCGAACCAGGTAAGGATTGATAATGATAACATTGGTTGGAATACCTCAACCATATTTAGGATTTCCTACAGCAATAATCAAGACACAAAAATTAGCATCATCGATGCAGGCAGAACCATTAGATGAAAAAAAAGGACGACTCCAACAAGAGTCATCCTTTTTTAATTAAATAAAACGATCTTATTTGTCCAGATTGGGATTATTCAGCACTTCTGCCTGAGGAATTACAAAAGTTAGCTGAGGATCATCGTAATTAAATCTATTGCCAGCGAAGAAAAGGTGATTTGTCCCCCTTACTACAGGCCTTTTCAACCTCTTCATTGCCAGATAAGCTTTTCCTTCACCCCACAACTCAATTCTTGTTTGCAGGTAAATTTGATCAATTAACGCAGTTCCAGACAAAGCATCAATATATGTTAGATTGGTAATACGACCGGTAAGAAAAGCTTTCAAAGCAGTCCTGGCATTAGCATCTTGAGCCAAACGAGCCTTAGCTTCGGCATTCAACAAGTAAAACTCGTCCGCCCTCATATAAAGATTATCCGTTTCGATAAATCGCTGTCCGCCGGAAACTCTAGCTGGGGCCCAAAATTTTTCTGTAGGCTGAAGTCTTCTGCTGGCAGCCGTTGGTGCAATGAACTGATTTTTCCTGATATCATCAGCTCTAATAGCATTATAAAGGCCCAGATCTATCGTTTTTGGATCACCTGCCCAAGTATAGCTGTAACTAAACTGATCAACCTGTCCCCACCATGAAATCAGGTTCAATCCTTGAGCCAAAGTAAGGTCCACACCCCACATCCAGCTGGGTGTAGCAACATTGTTGAAACCAGCTGTTGTTGCATTTGTTCCGTTAAAAAAAAGTTGTGCTGCTGTTGTTTTTGGATACGCAGTCATGATCTGATCTGTAAGACTAACCACTTGCTGAAGATCAGCAGGTGTTCCTCTTGCAGACAAAACGTATGCCAATAGACCTCTTGCTACGTTGACATCAACCTGATCTTTTGTGGCACGGGTAAAGCCATCTAAAAGGCTTATAGCATCGTTCAGGTCTTTGACCATCAAATCATACACCTCTTTAGTAGTAGCTTTAGGCTGATTAAGCTGCTTAGCAGTAGTATAAACAGGAATGAGCTTTTCGGTACCACTTCCATACTCTTTGCCATAGATTTGGGTAAGATAAAAATAGGAATAAGCCCTCATAGCCTTGGCTTGACCCATTGTAAATTTGTTACCCTGTTCAGCTGGAACCACATCGCTTCCGCCAAGGATGTCTATAATGGTGTTGGCTCCAAAGATTTGCCTGTAATAATAGCGAAACGGAACGTAAACTTCGTTTCTGGTAAAGTCAGGAGATGCATTATATCGGGCCACATTTGAATACCAGCCATAGTTCAACGCTGCTAGAACCATATCCGATTGCAACATATCCGTGTAGATATCGATGCCTTTTTGGCCAAAATCATCATGACCAGATGTGCCACCGACGCCAGGCGTAAACATGGTCGTGTAGAGACCTGCGATATTACCATTAAGGAGTTTTGAATCCTGTTTAGCGTCTGCTGACAAACGTTCAGGAGTAGTGAACTGGGTTGGACTCGTCTGTAAAAATTCCTTGCTACAGCTTGCCATAAAGACAAGCACCAATGACAAATAGACAACATTTGATAGTTTCATAAATTATTGATTAATTAATTAAAACTTGATTTTGAATCCAACTGTTAAAGTTGAAAGTGGTGAGTATCTGTAGGTATCGGAACCGCCGGTTTCTGAAGTACTTGGATTGAATCCTATTCTAGACGAACTCAACCAAAGGTTATCTGCTGATACAAAAAACGATGCACCTTCTATTCCTGCACGTTTAAGAGTTGAAGAAGGTAGATTGTAACCCAAGCGGATATTATTCAAAGCAAGGTAATTTGCTTTGGTCAAGAACCTGGAAGATGCGGAGTTTACGTTTGCGTCTCTATTATTAGATAATCTTGGTATGTCTGTTTTATCTCCAGCCTTTTGCCAACGATTGCGCATATCTATGTGCCAGTTGTTTCCGCCAATTAATCCATTTGCCATCAAACCTGCATAAGCACCATCATATGCGTAACCACCGAAGCTGTAAAGAAGCTGTGCAGCAATTTCAAACCCTTTAAATCCACCGGCAAGATTGAATGCACCTCTCACTTTAGGAATTGAAGTTTTACCAATATAGTATTGGGTTGCCTGCGTGTAGTTCTTTGTGATTCCTTGTTTCAAATTTGCGAACTTGGCTGGACTATCCGCTTTGAATTGCTCAAGGTTGAGTACTTGTTCACCAGCCTGAAATAGTCCATCACTGTTTAGATCATCGTAATATACAGTCCAAGTACTCGCACCGTCAGCAGCATCAACACCGACAAAATTGCGGAGATAAAAATCAAAAATAGAGCGCCCCTGAGACCATGCGTAGGTTCCTTGTACATCAATGATCTTAGGTTT
>CANHSD010000214.1 GCA_947463105.1 Chitinophagaceae bacterium | reverse complement strand
GGCAATACCTTCTGTTGCGGGGTTTTGAAAACGACATTGTTTCAAAAAAACTCAAACTGTTTTTGGATGGACAAGCTGATCATAACAACAATACAGACTGATTTACACTGGGAAAACAAGGTTGCCAACCTGGAGATGTTGGGCACCAAAATCATGGGCATCAAGGAAAAGACCAACATCGTGGTTTTGCCTGAAATGTTTTCCACCGGTTTTACCATGAAGCCAGAGCTGTTGGCAGAAAAAATGGACGGGGAAACCATTGCTTGGATGAGGAATATCGCCCGCGAAAAAGGCATCATCCTTGCAGGAAGCCTGAGCATTGAGGACGAAGGCGAATATTACAACCGGTTTGTCTGGATGTTGCCCAATGGACAGCATGGTACCTACGATAAAAGACATTGTTTTTCTCTTGGAGGAGAAAATGAACACTATGCGCCAGGCAACAAAAGGACCATCGCTTCGGTTGGCGGATGGAAAATCAACCTGCAAATTTGTTACGACCTCCGCTTTCCGGTTTGGGCCAGACAACAAACAGGCGCTGATCCTGAAAAAGAACCCACACCGGAATACGATTTGCTGATCAATGTGGCCAATTGGCCGGAACGAAGGATCCACCACTGGAAAACACTGCTACAGGCCCGCGCCATAGAGAACCAATGTTTTGTAGTTGGTGTAAACAGGGTTGGCAACGATGGCAACGGCCTTTACCACAGCGGAGACAGCATGGTCATCGACCCGCTGGGGCAAATCCTCTATCACCAATCCAAAGAAGAGGATATACATACCATCATTTTAGAAAAAAGCCAATTGGATGAAGTGCGCACCCGGCTTCCGTTTTGGAAAGATGGTGATCATTTTTTACTGGTATAGCACAATGCTTCCACCAGCGCCCATTTCAATGGTGGTATAGCCATTTTCTTGACGCAGTGTCTTGGCAAAACCAGTGGTTTTTTGCTTAAACCCCCGGGTATCTAATTTTAGTTTCACCTTGCCACCTTTCTCTGAGGTTATGGTAACGTTTTTGGTCAACCCATTTTGCCTTACTGCGCTTACAAGATACGCGCCTTCGGCGCGGAGCGTTTGAAAAGAAACATCTTTCCATCCATCCGGCACTGCAGGAAACAATTCAATGAATCCTGCATGCGACTGCATCAGCATTTCCTGCACGCCTGAGGCAAATGCGAAATTGCCTTCCAGGGTAAAGGGCCGATAGGTCATGCTGGAATAACCAGATTTGGTCTGATCGCCATTGACATGAAAACTGTTGATCGAACAAAAAGCTTTTGCAAAAACCTGTAAAGCCCTTGCCGCACCATCTCCATCTTTTGCCCTTGCCTTCATGTTGGAAAGCCAGGCATAAGAATATCCGCACCACCCCGAGGGCCCGATGCTATCGAGTTGACGAAGCGAATTTTGTATGATTTTATTTTCTTTCTCACCATTTTCAGCTTTGATCAACCCCAATGGATGGATGGACAACAAGTGTGAAAAATGACGATGGGATTCAGCATAAGGAAGTCCGGGAGCAATGTTCAGCGCCCTGTTTTCAGAAATCGAAAACGATGGGAATTGTAGCATGATAGAATCCCAATGAGCAGCCATTTTTTTCAAACCGAGTTCAAGGGCCAGTTCTTTCGCCGCCCTGAAGTTGAACTTCATCAACGCGAGGTCATAATTGGTATTGTCATTGAACCAGGCAGAAAGGCTGTTGCCGTTGATTTCCGGGCTTGAGCTGATGGGTAGTTTTCTAACACCGTGCTTATCAACCACGGTCAACTTTTCAAGGTAGCCTGCAGCGGCTGCAATCCATGGGTATGCCCTATCTTTCAAAAACTGTTTATCCATGCTGTACCGCCATTGCAGGTAGTAGTGATGCGAGAGCCAGGAAGAAACCGTTGGCGAAAGTGCATACTGAATCCAGCCCCCCATTTCGGTACCTTCCAGTGTAGTGACACCGGGAACATTCAAACCCTCCACCCCAAAATACAACTGGGTGTATCTCCTGTAGTTTTCCTTGTTTTGGTCGAGGTGGTCCAGATAGGCCATGCCTTCTTCAAGATGGTTTGCACTATAGGCCGGCCAGTAGCTCAATTCAGTATTCAGATCGTGGTGATAGTCTCCTTTCCATGGTGGAATCCTGCCATTGTCTGCAGTCCAGATGGCCTGAAGTGAAATCGGAGGAGCCCCTTTTCTTGACGTTGACCCAAACTTGTATTGTTCAAGATACCATTGTTTTTCAATCAACTCATCGGGAACATGAATGGCTGATTTGTTCCAAAACCCGGCCCACCAGGCCTTGTGTGAAGCGTGGTCAAGGTTGAAGCCGCCAGCGAGGTGTTTTTCCAAGAGCGCTTCATTGGTTTCTGGAATCTTGAACCGTTGATTGGTGCTGGAGACGGTCCAGACGCCTTCTATGGTTTTGCTATCAATCCGCTTCCACAGCAGGTTGATTGTATATGCAAAACCACCCCACCCTTCTTGCGTGTAGCTGATGCTGTTGCCCAGTTTTGTGATCTTTCCTTGTTGATAGCCCAATCGGGAAAGGTCGTCTCCCTTTACTGGGTCTCCTGCATTTTTTGTGGCTCCGGTATATTGTGGTGCAACAAGGTTGATGTCAAACCCTTCAGGCGCATTCTCCAACCTGATCCAACCTACAGGAGATGTTGCATGCACAAAGCTTTTCAAAATCGTTCCATTCTTCCAGGTTACGGTTGAGGTGGCGGTTTTGAGGTCTATGGCAGCAGCGGATTGTACACCCCAGGATTTGATGGGAACCTCAATGGCCCCGCCAGGGATCTTGCTGGGCGCAGGCTCCCTGTCATAGGGATGATCAAACAGTTTTTGAACCGTATCGTATTGTTTTTTGGCAACCTGTTCCTGCACCCATTTGAAGCTAAATTCCTCCCGGTGAAGGCCTTTCATCGGTCTTTCGTCCCACAGGTCTGCCCTGTCAAGCGAAATGCGCAGGTTTCCGTTTTTCTCCCAAATCAATGCGCCCAGCATGCCATTGCCGATGGGCAGTGCTTCGTCCCAGCGCTTGGCCAGGGTGTCAAATTGCAGGTTGTGTTTTTTTTCCTGGGCGGTTGTTTGAAAGGTGAAGCCGCAGATAAGCAGAAGTACCCAAATGGTTTTATTCATGTGCGTTAAGGTAAGAAAAAAGCCCATGACCTAAACTGGTTTAACCGTACCGAAAATAAAATATAACTAAATCATCCATTCACTTCCATTTCAAGTGGCAACTTATTGATGGTCACATTAAAATGAATATCAGCTTTGAGTGATTGAAAAATTCTGATAATGGTTCCTATGGTTGCACTATTGGCGCTGTTTTCAAGTTTTGAAATCCTGCTCTTTTGCAACCCCGCCAATGACGCAAGTTGCTCTTGTGTAAGATTTCTTTTTTTCCTGGCTGATTTGATCATTGAGCCCAATAGATCCATTTCAAGCTTGTAGTCAAAGCGTTGTCTTTCTTTTGTTCCTTTTTTTCCCACAAACTCATCAATCATTGCATTGAGACTATATGTTTTCATTTTAGTATTATTTTTCTTCGAAATACTTTTTTCGGATATTTTCTGCTTTGATGAATTCATCTTTTGGTATTTTATCAGTCTTTTTAATAAAGCCAATGGCAACGACTTTGCATGAACCTTTTCACACCTTCAAGAAATAATACATTGTAATATTTCAACGCCCAAGTTTAAAGTTAAAGAAAGTTTCAATATATTGAAACAACAATTTCAATATAAATTATTCACCAAACTTCAATTAACTTGATGGTTGTGTAAAGTGAAAACAACCTAAATCATGTGATATTTTACTGCAAAAAATGCCGTGTTTTAAACATACTTATAGTGAAATTCACTTGTTACCGATTACCTGCATGATAAGAATTCAGAACTAAGTCACTATTGGTTTCGACCACTAACCCTTAAACGCATTCCAACCTTGGGCAGTAACATCATAAGTGTTGCCACCCTTGCTCTTGAATTTGGCACCTTCTTCTGCATCGGTAACATAACCGATTACACTGATCTGTTCGTTGAGGGTGAGTTTTTCGTAATCATCCTGTTTGATGGTGAACACCAGTTCATAATCTTCGCCTCCACTGAGCGCACAGGCGGTAGGGTCTATTTCAAATTTGTATGCCGCTTTTCTGGCATCTTCTGCAATGGGAAGCTTTTCTTCATAAATAACACAGCCAACGCCACTTTTTTCACAGATATGGAGCAGTTCAGAACTAAGGCCATCGCTGATATCCATCATGGATGTTGGAAGAATCTCTTTCTCTTCAAAAAATTCGAAAATATCTTTTCTTGCTTTCGGTTTGAGCAAACGGCCAATCACATAAGTCTCGTTTTCAAGGTCCGGTTGTACGCCCGGGCTTTCAAGAAATATTTTCTTTTCCCTCTCCAGAAAAAGAAGACCAAGATAGGCACCACCAAGATCACCTGAAACACAGATCAGGTCGCCTTTTTGCGCAGTAGACCTTTTCACCACCTTGTCCGCCACCACTTCTCCTATGGCGGTAACAGAAATGATAAAACCCTTCTGTGAAGAAGAGGTATCGCCACCGATCAGGTCTACTCCGTGCTCTTCGCAAGCGGCATATACACCTTCATAGAATTCCTCAATTGCTTCAACACTGAACCGGCTGCTGAGCCCGATGCTCAGGGTGATTTGAGTTGGCATGGCATTCATCGCATAGATATCGCTCAGGTTGACGATCACTGATTTGTAACCCAGGTGTTTGAGCGGCGTATAGGCCAGGTCGAAATGCACGCCTTCTACCAACAGGTCAGTTGTGATGACGGTCTGTTTTCCAAAATGGTCGATAACAGCAGCATCATCGCCCACACCAAGAATGGATGATGCGTTTTGCAGTTCAATATTTTTTGTGAGGTGATGGATCAACCCGAATTCACCGTAATCCTTTATTTCAGTTCTTGACATAGCTGTTTATTGATGTGTATTGTGAATCCAGTGAATCAGTTCATCGTGGATTTTTCCATTTGTTGCAACGATGCGGTGTTGGTAG
>CANHSD010000213.1 GCA_947463105.1 Chitinophagaceae bacterium | reverse complement strand
TCGGCATCAAAGAACTCTTCCCCCAATTCATAATCAAATTCCGTTATCCCGGACTTTAATCCTACAAATGCAATCTCAAACTCCCGGGGGACTGACATATGAACTTTTAAGGGATTGCAAAAGTATGTTTTATTGGGGAAATGGCAAAATAAAAAGGTAAAGCCACTCCTTTATGGCATTTCTCTTGTAGGTTTGGGCTTTTTTTGCTCTGCATTATTTTTCTTTGCTGCTTTATTTATTTGTTTAAGCTTACCTGAAACGGGTATTTGGGGCACAAATCTAATTTTAGGGATCTTTCCAATAGCAAGGCCCAATTCAATCAGCTTCTTCAAAGTAAAGTTGAATTTCCCATTTAGAATCTGACTCACATAGGCATCACTCACTCCTAGTTTTTTTGCCAATTCTTTTTGGGTAATACCCTTGTCTTGCATATAACCATGAACCTCACGAAAAATTTCATTCTGATAGATCGTTAATAAATATGTTGGGCTTTCAAACAGTTCTTCTTGGGTAAACATCATTTAATTTTTAAAGTGAGTGTATTCTTTTATTATCCTTTTGAGTCTCTCAATATCTTTTATTTGGGTTTTCTTTCTTCCTCCGCAGACAAGTATTTTGCCGGTTATATGCTCAGTAATCATGTATAATCTTAGTGAGAATGATTTTACTTCATATGCTTGAAATGCAAATGATTTGGCCAATGTCAGTTTTTTGAATCTCTTTTGGGGCAAAAGTTTACCTGAAGCAGCATCATGAATCGTGGCTATCATTTCAAACCACTCTTGTCTCACATTTTTATCCTTCTTTACTTCTTCCAGAAATTCATCAACAAAACATTTTCCATTACGCATCAATTTTCAAACAGTTGAAGATGTTTCAAATGCTTCAACTTTCGCCAATGTAAAAATAGTCATTAAAATTAAGTTATAACTTAAAAATTTAGTCCTCATTCAAAATTATTTTTGATTGAAATATTTATCATGAGGCTTTAACGTTGTCAATTTGTTTTAATCACTCCGTAATCAGTTTTTTGACGCTCCAATCCTTTCGCTTGACGTATTTTTGGCCCTGATGAAACTCCTAAAAACCCATAAACCCTTGTTTGTCGCTGTGCTGTTGATCATTTTTGCCCAATGGTTCATGCGCAGCGATCAGCGTGTTGAGCATTGGTATGCTCTTGGCGTTTACCCATACATATCAGGGCTGCTGCAATTCAGCTTGGGCTGGATTCCTTTCAGCGTGGGAGATTTGTTCTATTGTGCTGTGATTATTTGGGCAGCCCTTCGGCTTTGGAAATTTGCTTTAGGTATATTGGGGAAGGAGTTTGGAAATAGGGGAGGTAAAGAGAGGCTGTTGCGCTGTTCTATGAGGCTGCTTACGCTGATGGCCTGGGTTTGGCTTGCTTTTCATGTTCTCTGGGGCTTCAATTACTACCGCAAAAGCATTCCTGACCAGTTTGGATTTGTCGCTGAACGTCCTTCTCAGCAAGAGTTGCTCCAGTTTTCGCAGTATCTGTTGAATGAAACCAACCGATATGCTATTGAACTCAATGATTCTCCCTTGGATATCCCAGCTCATGGCAATTGTTCAACTGCTGGTAACCAGCATCCCAAGGCTTCTCTTTTTGGGGTCATTGGCAATTACATGGGATACGGGGGATATTACAATCCTTTCACCGGTGAGGCACAGATCAATACCCATATGCCTGCATTCATGTTGCCTTTCATTGCTGTGCATGAAAAAGCCCATCAATTGGGGTATGCAAAGGAGAGTGAGGCTAATTTTATGGGTTACTTGGCAGCCCTGCAGTCTGCAGACAGTTGCCTCAAGTATGCTGCCAACCTGGAGATGTTCATCTATGCAAACAATGCTTTGCGCCGGAGCGATTCGGTTGCTGCAAGAAATAATTTCAAGGCATTGTCTCCGATTGCCATCAAAGACCTGAAATCTTACAGGGCTTTTGTCAAAAAATACCAGGGCCCCATTGATGAATTCACCACCTGGTTTTACACAAAATTTCTCCGCCTGAACAACCAACCTGAAGGCATGTACAGCTACAACCGGGGGATGGTCTATGTGATGCGGTATTTAAACAAAAAGCCGGCATAAGCCGGCTCCTGTTATTCTAATTCTATTTTTTATGTCCGAATCTGAACAATCGATTAATTCTCACTTGCCCTGCCATTCCTGAAAATGGTTCTCATCATGTCTCCACCTTGTCCCATGGGTTTGATGTCAAATCCCTTGGGCACTTCAAATGTCTTATCATCAATTTGTGCATCAGGCTGAATCTTCAACACAGTCATGTGCATTTTAAATCCGTTTCCGCGAACCATTTCATATTCCATGGGGAAGCCATTGATCAGGTCCAGGCCAGCAATGGACCCACCCATCATGGACATTCCACCGCCTCTTCCGCCACCAAATCCGCCAGGATTGGCAGATGGTGCAGTTGAAGTGGGTGCAATTTTGAAATCAGGATTGTACCAGATCACATTTTCAGAAACCTGGCCATTCTGCCCAATCGACTTGATGGTTACTTTTTTGCAGGTAAATCCAGAAACTTTTTTGGTTTCATCAGAATAGATCAGTTCCGGCTTGTTATCCTTGAAGCTGATACCCAAAGCAGCCAGGGAATCCCTTCTCAGGTTCCGCATGGAATCCATCCTGGCACGTTGCGCTTCTGCATCAGCATCGGTAGAAACAAAGCCGGTCTTTCTGCCCATGGCCTCAATCAAAGTGGTTGTCTTCTTGTTAACCCTGTCTGTGATCACAATATTGTTTCCAAAATCGGTCAGGCTTTCAACCCTCATGAAGTTGGGTGTATAATACATGGTGGTATTGGTCTCCATTTCGCGGGGCATTGACATGCTCATCATTCCGCCACCACCTCCACCATCAGTGGGTGTTATAGAAACGCCACCGCGATCTCCACCGCCGCCAAAGTTTTCGGGGAAGATAATCTCTGTTTTTACTTTTACAATTGCCTTATCAACCACCTTGGGTTGGGCAAAGACCGCTGTTGCTAGGAGCAAACAGGCTGAAATGCTTAAAAATTGTTTCATATAGACTAGTTGTGATTATTTTATTTGATGTCAAATTTACGTGGTTTCCTTTGTTGTTGGTGTTAAAAGTCGCTGAGGTGTGAAAAAACCTTAAATTCATACTGACTTTAAACGTACCATTTGAATGAAAATATGAATCCAAGAGTTGAATATGCAATTTATCTGGGTGATAATAAATTGAAAATTGGGTTTAAAAATGGAGAGTGTAGGATCTTTGATTTTACGCCTTATCTGGATTATCCAATTTACAAACCACTGGAGAGTGAAACATTTGCCAGGCAAGTCCATGTCCAAAACGGCACTGTCTGCTGGGGAAATCAATTGGATTTTGATCCAGACACCCTTTACCTGGAATCCATCCCTCTACCTCAAGCAACTGCTGTCTAGCCTGATGGGGGTGGTGGAATTTTATTTATCTTTCCATTTCAATTTCCACAAATGAAAAAAGTCCTGATCCTGGCCGTTCTTTTTGCTATTTATGCATCGGCCTTCTCCCAGAACAAACGCATTTCCATCATTCCCCAACCAGCAGTGCTGCGTGAGGGAACAGGCACCTTTACCATTGACGCCAACACTGCCATTGTGGTTGGAACAAATGAGCCGGAGGCAAAGAAAGTGGCAGCAATGTTCAATGCTGAACTAAAAAAAGCCGCAGGATTCTCCCTTAACATTGAAAACGCTCCACGTAAAAAGGGTATTCATTTTTTGCTATCTCCAGAGGAACCCCTTGGCAATGAGGGATATAGGCTTGCTGTAACAACAGAAGATATCAGCATTTTTGCCCCCAAACCTGCAGGACTTTTTTATGGCTTGCAAACCTTGCTGCAATTGATGCCCAAAGAAATTGAGAGCAAAGAGGTTGTCAAAAATATCAGCTGGACTGTTCCCGCAGTAAACATTACCGACCGGCCTAGGTTCGGCTGGCGTGGCCTTATGCTGGATGTTTCTCGCCATTTCTTTACGGTTGATGAAGTAAAGGCATTTATCGACGACATGGCCCGCTACAAATACAACCTCATGCATTTTCACCTGACAGATGATCAGGGTTGGAGATTGGAGATCAAAAGTTTGCCCAAATTGACCGAGGTCGGTGCCTGGAACGTAAAGAAAACGGGAAGGTTCAATTATTTCACTCCGCCTGCAGACAATGAACCCCGCGATTTTGGTGGATTTTACACCCAGGAGCAGATGAAGGAATTGATCAGGTATGCCAAGGATCGCTACGTAGACATCATGCCGGAAATTGATGTGCCCGGCCACTCTCTTGCGGCCATTGCATCTTATCCCGACCTTTCCTGCACGCCAGGAACCTATAAAGTAAACTCAGGCGATCCTTTCATGGATTGGCACAACGATGGCACTTTTACAGCGCGCATCGACAATACCCTTTGCCCGGCAAACGAAAAGGTCTATGGCTTCCTCGACAAGGTCTTTACAGAGGTAGCTGCCCTTTTCCCTTTTGAATACATCCACATGGGTGGCGATGAGTGCGCAAAGAATTTTTGGGAGAAGAGCGCAGAAGTGAAAGCTTTGATGCAACGCGAGAAGCTCAAAGACATGCACGAGGTTCAAAGTTATTTTGTGGGAAGGGTTTCAACAATTGTTGGATCCAAAGGAAAGAAAATGATGGGTTGGGACGAGATCTTGGAGGGCGGTCTTGTGAAAGACGCATCGGTGATGAGCTGGAGGGGAATGAAGGGCGGAATCGAAGCGGCAAAAATGGGACACGAAGTGGTGATGACACCCACCACCCACGCATATTTTGATTACATGCAGGGAGATGCGGCCATTGAGCCTCCTGTTTATGCATCCCTGCGATTGAAGAAAACATACGAGTTTGAACCATTGCCGGAAGGTGTTAATCCCAAACTGATCAAAGGTGGTCAGGCCAATTTGTGGACCGAGCAAATCTACAATACCCGCCACATGCAATACATGCTCTGGCCCAGGGCCATGGCCATTGCAGAAGCAGTCTGGTCTCCCAAGCAATCCCGCAATTGGA
>CANHSD010000212.1 GCA_947463105.1 Chitinophagaceae bacterium | reverse complement strand
TCGGTTGCTGTAGGATGCAACACGGAGTGGTCTATGTATTTTGCGAGGTCCATTATAGATCAAATGTATTGTCAAATCCTTTGCTTTTCAGCGCCTTGATTTTTTTTCCAACCTCATTTTTCATTTTTGTTTTGAAGGCGAGCAGTTTTTTCTCCAAGGGCTTGCTGCTGATGGAGAGGATGGACGCAGCAAGAATGCCTGCATTCTTGGCTCCGTTGAGCGCAACGGTGGCTACAGGGATGCCATTGGGCATCTGCAGGATAGAAAGGATGGAGTCCCAGCCGTCAATGGAATTGGAGGATTTGATGGGAACGCCAATCACAGGCAGGGTTGTGATGGAGGCCACCATGCCTGGTAAATGTGCAGCGCCGCCCGCACCTGCGATAACAACCTTGATCCCCCTTTTGGAAGCTGTAGTGGCAAACCTGACCAATCGTTCAGGGGTTCTGTGGGCAGAAACAACTGTGAGTTCAAAGGGAATGCCAAATTCAGTCAACTGGTCTGCAGCTGCAACCATCACTGTAAGGTCGCTGTCGCTTCCCATGATGATGCTGACGATGGGTTTCTTTTTGTTGCTAGCCTTTGTTACAGCCATTTTATAGGTTTTATATGGTTTTATCGCCTTTGATCCTGAGCGTGCTTTTGATCTTGTTGGCCTGGTGAATCAGTTCCTGTTTTTCATTGCTGATGATGGTGGCATGTCCCATTTTTCGCCCGGGCTTGGTATCGGTCTTGCCATACAAGTGAACGAAAACATCAGGGATGGACAATATTTCTTCCAGACCTTCATATTGCGTTTTCCCGGCATAGCCCTCACCCCCAAGCAGGTTGACCATCATGGATGACATGATCACTGCCGTGTTGCCCAAAGGATAGTTTAACATGATTCTCCAAAGCATATCAAACTGAGAACTGTAGTGTGCTTCAATGGTATGGTGCCCTGAGTTGTGAACCCTTGGTGCTGTTTCATTGACCCAAACATTCCCCTCCTTGTCAACAAACATCTCAATGGCAAAAATACCCGGGGAGTCTAGTTTTTTGGCTACTGTCAGGGCAATGGCTTCAGCCTTCCAAAGAGTCTTTTCCGGGATGGATGCAGGACAAAGCTGAAGATCCAGCAGGTTGAGGATGGGGTCGAAAAACATCTCCACTGGGGGATAGATGGCTGTTTTCCTGTTTTCCGACACCGCCACAATGATGGCAATCTCCTTTTCAATTGAGATCATTTTTTCCAATACAGAGGGGGCATCAAAACCAAGCGGTATATCTTGCTCTTTTTTGATGATTTGTACACCTTTACCATCGTATCCACCCGTGGCCAGTTTGTGAACGGCAGGCAGAAAGTCAATGTTGTTTTTCAGCTCTTCCCTGTTCTGCAGCACCTTGTATGATGCAGTAGGGATCTGGTGTTGCGTGTAAAATTCTTTTTGTAGAATCTTGTTTTTGATGGTGCGCAGGGCCTCGGGTTTTGGGATGATGCGGCATCCTCTTTTCTCCAATTCGAAGAGGGCTTCCACATTAACATTCTCTATTTCGATGGTTATGACATCCAAGCCTTCTCCAAACCTCATCACATCATCATAATTGGTGATGTCACCCGCAATGAAATGATGACATAGTTTGGCGGAAGGACAGCTGGGGTCCTTCTCCATCACGCTAACTTCTACGGGATAGTTGGCTGCCTCTTGCAAAAGCATCCTGCCAAGCTGACCTCCTCCCAATATGCCTGCCTTGATCATAGAATGCAAATATCTTTAACTTATCGCTAATTCAAAATCATTAATTTTGTATGGAGATGACTGTCAATTCCCCAAAGTTCAGAAAGTATGTTTTTTTGCTCCTTTTTCAAGGATTTTTTGCCTGTTTTACAGGCAGCGCGCAAAGCTCTTTTGTTGAATACCAAAAGTCATTTTTGCGGGTTTCAAAGGCATTTGCCAACCGGGAGGATACCCTAAAAAAGCAGTTTGCCACGAAAAAGCTGACCTGGCCTGCAAAATATGTCTATATCCGATCGTTTAAATACAACAGTGACTTGCAGGTTTGGGTGAGAAATAGCCTCACCGATACGTTTTCGCTCTTTAAATCTTACCGCATCTGTGCCCTGGCTGGAACCATGGGTCCCAAGCGAATGGACGGAGATTATCAGGTGCCCGAGGGATTTTATTATATCAATGAATTCAATGCCAACAGTACTTACCACCTTTCTCTGGGGTTGAATTATCCCAATCCTTCAGACAAATTGTTGGCCGATTCTATGAAGCCAGGTGGGGAGATTTACATCCATGGAAGCTGTGTAACCGTTGGCTGCATTCCACTTACCGATCCAATGATTGAAGAATTGTATATTCTTTCCACCTATGCAAGGGCTGCAGGACAGGAATTCATCCCCGTTCATATTTTTCCGGTCAAATACAGGGATGCCAGAAGTGCCGAGTATTTGGAAAAATTATTCACTGCAGATCCTTCCCTGAAAACCTTTGAAGCGAATCTCAGAAGTGTGTATGATTTTTTTGAGGATAACAAAATATTACCTGTGGTAGCGGTTTCGCCCAAAGGGGAGTATATATTTTATTGAGATCCATCAAAACGAAAACTTCAGCTGGATGGCAATTGTTAGGCAAAATATCAACATAATCAAATGATCAAGGTTAGTCAACTTAAAAAATCATACGGCAACTTCGAAGCTGTGAAGGGAATCAGTTTTGATGTACAAGAGGGAGAAATCTTTGGCTTGCTTGGTCCCAATGGGGCAGGAAAATCCACTACGCTTGAGATCATGGAAACCCTTCGGCTCAAATCCTCCGGGGAAGTCAATATCGCAGGATTTGACCTGGACAAGCAACCTGATGAGATCAAAAAAATTATTGGTGTTCAACTCCAGACCTCTGGCTTTTATCCCGGATTGAAACTCCTGGAGTTGATTGACCTGTTTGGTGGATTGTACAACCGGAAGGTGGATCCGATGGAGCTGCTGTCAAAGGTTAACCTGGAGGAAAAAGCAAAATCCCTGTACAAGTCGTTGAGTGGTGGTCAAAAGCAACGTTTTTCTATCGCTACAACCCTGATCAATGACCCCAAAATCATCTTCCTGGATGAGCCTACCACTGGGCTGGATCCTCAGGCAAGACGAAACCTATGGGATTTGATCAAAAATATTCGCGCGCTGGGCACAACAGTGATCATTACCACACATTATATGGATGAGGCCGAGTACCTCTGTGATAGGGTGGCCATCATGGATGCCGGGCGGATTATATCGCTTGATCATCCTGATCGTTTGATTGACCAGCTGATTGCCAGCGGGTTTGAAAAAAAGAAGGAATCCAAAGGCGCCAATCTCGAAGATGTTTTTATTCAGATGACGGGCAGGGTCTTGAGAGAGGATTAATTCACTCAATCCAGATAAGCTTAATTCACTATTTTTACCATACATTTTACAACGCATGAAAAAACTATTTTTCCTTTCATTATCGCTCAGTTTGTTCTCCTTTTCTTTTGCTCAAACCAAAACAGCACCCAAGGCTGCAACACCTACAGTGAAGGCTGCTGCACCCAAAGCAACCGCTCCTGCCAAACCAGTTGCAAAAACAGCTGCCAAGACCAATCCAGCTATTGTGTTGAAAACTGCAGAAGATTCCATGAGCTATTCCATCGGTGTGCTCGATGGCAACTTTTTCAAGTCACAGGGAATCGAGAAAATAAACTCAACTGTGTTGGCCGCAGGTTTTGCTGATGCCCTCAAAGGCAAGCCCCTGTTCACTCCTGAGCAGTGCGATATGATTGTTCGTACAGCGATGCAAAAAAATGTAAGAAAGAAAATACAGCCCGCCATTGATGCGGGTCTTAAGTTCCTTGCAGAAAATGCAAAGAAGCCCGGTGTAAAACAAACCCCTACTGGTTTGCAGTATGAAGTGATTACTGAAGGCACTGGTCCAAAGCCTGCCGACACCAGTGTGGTGAAAGTTCATTATGAGGGTTTTCTGTTGAATGGCAATGGCCGTCCATTTGATAGTTCAAGAGAAAGGGGTGAGCCCACGCAGTTTCCCTTGAATCAGGTGATCAGGGGCTGGACGGAAGGTGTTCAGTTGATGGGTGTTGGATCGAAGTACAAGTTCTATATCCCCTATCAGTTGGCCTATGGTGAGCAGGGCTCCGGTGAAACGATTCCTGGTGGTTCCCTGCTGATTTTTGAAGTGGAGTTGATTGATATTGTAAAAGGGCAGAACTAAGCGATTATTATCACCAAAATTAATTTTCCATCAGCATGACAACAGATCCGCGTTACCCCATCGGCAAAGTGCAGTTTGTTGACTATTCTGAGAAAGAAAAGGAAGCAAGGCTTTCAGATATCTTGTTTCTTCCAAGGATGCTTGAGTATGCAGTATTGAACCTGGATGAAATACAGATCCAGACACCATACAGAGAAGGAGGTTGGACCGTGAACCAGCTGATCCACCATGTGGCTGATTCTCATATGAATGCCTTTATTCGGTTCAAACTTGGATTGACGGAGGATGCGCCCGTCATCAAACCGTACAACCAGGACCAATGGGTTATAACGGCTGATGTGCTGAACAGCCCTGTCAATATATCCATCACCTTGCTCCATTCATTGCACCACCGCTGGTATGAATTGCTGAAAACGATCAAGGATGAGGAGTGGCAGCGGACAGTATTTCATCCTGAGCAGCAGCGCCATATCACCCTTTGGCAGCTGCTGTTGATCTATTCCTGGCATGGGAAGCATCATGCGGCACACATTACCAACCTTCGTGAGCAAATGGGGTGGTGATGAAAGGCTTCCATTTTTCGAAATATACAAAGCGTGATGATGGGAAAAGCGATTTTGAAAAATTGCTTGACATCTTCATGCAATTGCTGGACTATACCAATGGTGATGCCGAAGAAGCGTTGCGATGGATGACTGAATTGGACAAGGAGTACAAGTTCAGCACTCCACAATATGGTGTTGGAGACTTTATTGAAGACCTTAAGCAGAAAGGATACATAGACAACCAGAATGAAAAAGGTGAAATAAAAATCACCCCGAAGACGGAGCAGGGCATCAGGAAAAGGTCGTTGGATGAGATTT
>CANHSD010000211.1 GCA_947463105.1 Chitinophagaceae bacterium | reverse complement strand
TGCACAAGGATGCAGGTCATATCTTTCGGTCGGTGGCGGATTCAATGTTAGAAATGTTTTGGGAAGTGCATCAACCTATGCACCATCTGGTATTGGTGGAATGAATGGCAGAAACCTCTCTACAGGAGACATGCTTTCGTTCAAACGTGAACAAAATTTCAAAGCCACATCAACTTTAAAAATGCTTCCCAGCGGAGTGGGCATTTCCCATTGGCAAACTGCAGACCTTATTGAAACTACACCCTATGTTGTTACAATCCATGCCATCAAGGGACCCGAATTTGATTTATTCAACAGCACATCACAAGAAAATTTTTTTAATTCCGAGTTCACCATTTCATCGCAGTCCAACAGGATGGGGTATCGTTTGGAAGGAAAGAAATTCTCGTTGGAACAGCAAACAGAAATGGTCTCAACAGCAGTCACAGCAGGCATTGTGCAGGTTACACACGAAGGCGATCCCATCATCCTGATGGCAGATGCACAAACCATGGGCGGTTATCCCCGCATTGCAAGGATCTGTGCTGCAGATATACCATTGCTTGCGCAAGCGAGACCCGGAGTCAAAATCAAGTTCAAAGAAATTGGTGAGGAAGAGAGTGCTGATCGCTGCAAAGAATTAAGCAGTAGAATTAAAAGGCTGAAGAGCGGCATTGGTATGCCATCCTGAAATTAATCAGGCAATTCTTCTCCTTCCAAGAAAAAAATAAATAAACCCTGCGAACCCGTTAAAAAATAACAACGCAATGGTCCACATGGTTTTTTCTGTGATGCCAATCACCTGAATCAATGAACTAGACTGGTTTTCAGAGTGGGTGTGTATTGTACTTTGTGTGATAAACTTTAAAACACAAACATGAAAAACCTCTTGTATATCATTGCTGTAATTCTGGTTCTGGGATGGGCCATAGGGGTTTTTGCCTACAGTGCCGGCGGGATAATTCACATTCTGCTTATCATTGCAATTGTAGCGATTTTACTGAATGTCATTCGGGGCGGGAAAGTCTTGTAAAACAGATCACTATTCAACATAGAATGGGGAATCTTATTCTTTCCACTCAACGGCCACAATCACTTCATTTTTTCTTCCAATCAATTGATAGGGCGGATTATAACCAAGGTACCGGTAATGGCCAATGGGTTTTATGCCTTTTTCTTCCAGTGATTTTTTGAGCTGCTCGGCATATTTGCTGATGGTTTCGTCATTGGCATACCCACCAAATTCAATGGCCGCAGCATATTCACTCGGGGATTCGTGTATTTCTACTTTTGCATCGTTTGGACGTGGAAGGCTTTTGATATCATATTCAGATGGCATCACAAAACTCATGGAAGACCCATCCTGGTTGATGTCCATGTGTACAGGTGATGTCATCGCAATTTTGGCAGATGTTTCATTGTTTCCGAAAATATACCCTGCAATTTTTCTGAAGCCATTGCCGGAAAGTTCCCTGTAGTTTTTTGCCGATGACCGGATGGTTGCAAAAGTGGCAGGAGGATAGAACCTCAGCTCAAAACCGCTTTCTTTTTTCACAACCCGGTATTTCTGTTTTTCAATTTTTGAGGTGGATATGGCCATAAAAGATTGGAATGCGATGAGAACAACAAAAATGACCAAAAGGGTGATTAGCATTTTTTTCATATCAAGTTATTCATATTAGAACACTTAACAATCTAAAGATGTTCAATTGATTTGACTATTTAAGGTTTCTCACTTTTTCGTTACACTCCCCTCCCCAAGACCCCCCATTGCTTTCCCCACAACTTACCCGAACTTTGCAAAAAATTGATGCCATGGCAAAAACGGTTTTACACAAGGCAGACAGCAGGGGACATGCTGACCACGGCTGGCTAAAAAGCTTTCACAGCTTCAGTTTTGCCGGATACCACAACCCAGAAAAAATGCATTTTGGTGTATTGAGGGTGTTGAACGATGATTGCGTGAATGGTGGCATGGGCTTCGGAAAGCATCCGCACGACAACATGGAAATCATCAGCATACCGCTGGAAGGAGACCTTGAACACCGCGACAGCATGGGAAATACAACGGTCATCAAAAAAGGAGACATTCAGGTGATGAGCGCAGGCACCGGCGTTTACCACAGCGAATACAACAAGAATGAGAACGAGCCCGTCAAGTTCCTTCAGATCTGGATCTATCCCAACAAAAAAAACGTCAGCCCGCGCTATGATCAGATTACACTGAATGAAGCAGAAAGAAAAAACAAACTGCAACAGGTACTTTCACCCAACAGCGATGATGAAGGTGTTTGGGTTCACCAAGACGCCTGGTTCCATTTGGGAACATTCGACAATGGCATTTCAACAAAATATGCCATCAAAAAACCAGGAAACGGGGTCTATGCTTTTGTGCTCAAGGGGAAATTCAATCTGGATGGCATTGATGTTGAAAACCGCGATGGCCTGGGCATCTGGGAAACAACAGAGTTCATGTTGACATCATCAGAAGAGGGATCAGAGATTTTGTTGATGGAGGTTCCGATGTGATTTAATGATGAATATCACCCAATCTAAATTCATTTATCAGATTACAACAGATTAAAACAAACTAGTTTCATTGGTTAAATCATCCCAATGGAAACAGTTCACGATTGGAACGAAAAGATCATGTTACTGATTGAAAAATTAAAAAAAGACCATCCGGAACTTGTTGGTTTTTTGGATGAAATGAACACCACCCTGCCAAACAGCAATGATCCAAAGATTACTATCGGCACATTAAAGGACTATTTTGATTCGGTGATGAATCTCGAAATTCTCCAAAAGAAATAGCTCCCTTCAAAAAATCAGATTCTCCGATAATCCGCCTTCCACTGCTGAATCAGTTGCTTGATCTGTTTTCCGGAAAGCCCTTCTGCTGCTGCCTTATCGGCCAATGCAAGAAATTCATCGTCTGACGCAAAGCGAAGTGCAACAATTTGACCCATCCTCAATCGCGCGTCAATCGCCTTTCCAGAAAGGATAAAATAGCGAAGACTTTCTTCGGCCCGAATCGCCCTGTCCTGTGCCTTCAGGGCATATGTTCTCAACATCGCGCCTATAAAAAGAAGGATAATGAAAACCAACACAATCAATGATGCACTGTAAAAATTGTTCGGCTCACAATTGACAAGGTTGACAATGCTTCCAATCAGACCAACCAATACCAATGGGGCTGTTACATAATGATAAAGCGGATGCATGCGCGCGTGGTTGGCAAATTGCTGTTCGGTCATAATAGAAGTTTAGTCCGTAAATATAAAGACTTTCCAGGCCCTGTGACCAAAATCACACATCATCCTTTCGAATTGAATTATATTTAGTTCACCATAAGTACAGCCAATGAACAATTCGAAACAAAACTGGATCATCTATTCAATTACCATTGTACTGATTCTGGTCATCTCCATCCAAACCATTGAATTTGTCAACAAACCCAAAAAGGAAATACCTGCTCTCATCTCCGAAGGATGGACGGCCCCGAGTTTGTTCACCGACAGGTCTGTTCAGGGAGAAGAACGCGCGTTGGTGATTTATGGCGAAGACCTGATTGCCAATACGTCGAGGTACCTGGGGCCCAATGGAAGCGTAGCCCAGGTCACCAACGGCATGAATTGCCAGAACTGTCACCTCAGTGCTGGAAGAAAAACATGGGGCAACAATTATGGAGCCGTTGCCGCCAACTATCCGAAATTTCGCGACAGAAGCGGATCGATTGAAACCGTTTACAAACGTGTAGCCGATTGCATGGAAAGAAGCCTGAACGGCAGCGCCCTCGACAGCAACAGCCGCGAAATGAAAGCGATGATTGCCTATATCAAGTGGGTTGGATATGCAGTTCCCAAAGACAGCACCCCCAAAGGCACTGGCATCAAGCCTCCAGAATACCTCGATCGCGCAGCCAGCCCAGAAAAAGGCCTTTCTGTTTACACCACAAAATGCCAATCCTGTCATGGTGCCAATGGCGAGGGGCTGATGGCGGCAGATGCAAAATCCTATACCTATCCTCCGCTCTGGGGAGAAAACAGCTATAACAGTGGTGCAGGCTTGTTTCGCCTTTCCCGCTTCGCGGGATACGTGCGCGACAACATGCCCTTCAACCAGGCAACTCATCGGAACCCCGCTTTGACAGATGAAGAAAGTTGGGATGTGGCTGCCTTTGTGAACTCCAGGCCCCGCCCCTCAAAAGACCTGAGCAAAGACTGGCCCAACGTTTCAAAGAAACCGATCGACCATCCCTTTGGTCCTTATACAGATGGATTCACAGAAGAACAACACAAGTTCGGCCCTTTCAAACCCATTATTGAAGCAAGAAAAAAATAACCATGTCACACACCAACAATTGCTCCTGCAACTCCTGTCATGCAGCCGCCATCAGCAAGGCAGAAAAAGAAATGCATGTTGAGCTATCTGAAAACAGCAGAAGGGATTTTCTGAGAAGATCAACAAAGTTAGGGTTAGGTCTCGGCATTGGCGGCGGACTGATTGGATCGCCTGTTGCAGCATCAGCGCTCAACAACGAAGAGTCTGCCTACAAGGAAAAATCCATGTCCAACAACAAGGCGGTTCTCGATGGGAAAGCCACAAAGTTGACACTGTTGCATACTGCTGACATCCATTCGCAATTGACAACGCACGACGAGTTCTTCATGGAAAAAGGCAAACCTGTTTTCAAAAAACGGGGCGGCTTCGCAACAATGAAATCCATGATCAATACAATTCGCAACCAGAACAGGGCAAACACTTTGTTGATTGATGGGGGCGATTGTTTTCAGGGAAGCGGCGTTGCTGCCATGAGCAAAGGCACCGCCATCATTCCATTAATGAACAATATAGGCTACGACATCATGTTGCCCGGCAACTGGGAAGTTGTCTATGGAAAAGAGATGATGATGAAAGACATGTTTGCCTACGATGGCGTGAAAGTATGTGCCAACATGTTCCACGATACACAGGATGAAATGAAGGGTGACCTGATTTTCCCACCCTATTTTGTAAAGCATATCGCAGGCATCAAAATTGGCTTTATCGGATACAACGATCCACTTACACCAAAGCGCCAATCTCCCGCATACAGCGATGGCATCAAATTCACCATG
>CANHSD010000210.1 GCA_947463105.1 Chitinophagaceae bacterium | reverse complement strand
CTATGTTTTACCAAAACGAAAAAACCCATCATAAATTATTCATTTACAATGGGTTGATATTTGTTTTCGTGACCCCGTCAGGATTCAAACCTGAAACCTTTTGATCCGTAGTCAAATGCTCTATTCAATTGAGCTACGGGGCCGAATTGGGGTGCAAATATACGAATTTTGTAAATTAAACAGACACCAATTGGTATTGAATTTGAATAATTCCCAATTTATTCAGGATGCGCATGATAAAGAAGGTGGGGTCCCACTCGTATTTTTTGACAGCAAACTTTGCAGACTTGGGGAAATAATGGTGGTTGTTTTGGAACAGTTCACCCAAGAGGAAGATACCCCAACGCTCAGAATTCTTTGAATGATCACCATTGTCAAAATTGGAGTAGCCATATTTATGACCAACCCAGTTGACAATTGCACCCTGTACAGGCCCCATCAGGGCATGAATCGGGAGCAACAAATACCAATACCAGGCAGGTGCAAACGCCACATAAAATGACACATAGCCGGCAATCCAGAGAATTCTGGTGATCAGGTTATCTCCAATTTTATCCATTTTGGTCCAGACGGGGAGATAGTCTTTGGTAAACTCTGCATCAGGAACGTTTTTGCCTACAAGGAAAGCATTGTAAATATTACGTGTATGCATCATCATGTCCCAAACATCCTTGAAAAAATGGGGAGAATGAGGGTCCTTTTCTGTGTCGCTGTATGTATGGTGCATCCTGTGCATCACAGCATATGCCCTTGGCACCAGGTAGCTGGAGCCCTGGAAAAACCAGGTTAAAAAGTAAAAAGTCTTCTCCCAAAATGGACTGGTAAGGTACATTTTATGGGAAGCATACCGATGCAAAAAGAAAGTATGAAAGAACAAAGATGAAAACCAGTGAAGGAAGAAAAAAGCAAGAATCGCTACCATCTCAAGATAATTGGATAATTAAAAAATTGAGCTTGCAAGGTAATGCATACCTGCTTGCCTTCATTTTTTGTTGAACCTAATTCACAATAATTTGTGTTAATAATCAAATCTCATGAAGGCCTCTAAAGCGGCGTATTGTGGCAGGCCCAATTGATCAAACAGTTGGGAGGTATCTGCATTGCGGTCTTCAGCCCTTTGCCAGAATTCCCTGCTGTCTGTTCCCTGAAAAACAACACCGTCTTTTTGTGATTGGTGGATGAAGATGCCATTGCGTTTTTGAAGTACCTGATCAGGGCTCATGGGAATGGCCATGTCGATGTCCCACATATCCCACTCAGCCCACGCGCCACGGTAAAGCCATAGGTTGCAATTGGCAACCGATTCATCGCCTTCTGCCTTCAACCGTTGCAGTGCCGCATACATAACATCAAAACAGACCTTGTGGGTGCCATGGGGGTCAGCGAAATCTCCCGCAGCAAAAATCTGGTGAGGCTTGATTTTGCGGATCAGGTCCATGTGTATCTGAACATCCACGTCTGTTGGTGGATTTTTTTCAATTAATCCGGTTTCATAAAAGGGGAGGTTCATGAAATGCATGTTCTCATCCTTCACCCCCACATACCTGCAGGTTGCCCTTGCTTCTGTTCTGCGGATCATGCCTTTGATGCTCCTGATTTCAGGGGTATCTTTTTGGTACTGTGTTTTGGTTTTGATGAATCCGGCTGCGTCTTTCCAGATATTGCCCGCCCTGCTTTTGTCGATCTCAAAATAGCTGTCAAATTCAACAGCAAAATCGATTTGTCGCATTACAAACTCATCGCTCACTGCAATATTTCCGGAGGTTTGGTAACCAACATGTACATCATGTCCTTGTTGAACCAAGCGTATAAATGTACCACCCATTGAGATGATATCATCATCTGGGTGAGGGGAGAAGATGATGACCCTTTTTGAAGCAGGATGTCTTCTTTCCGGGTGCCTCGGAACATCTTCCATGGGCTTACCGCCTGGCCAGCCAGTGATGGTGTCTCTGAGTCCGTTGAACACACGCAGGTTCACCTCTGAAACAGGGCCATGTTTTTCAAGGAGATCCGCCAGGCCTTCGTTCAAATAATCTTCTCTGGTTAGCATCAGCAATGGCTTTCCCAAAGAAATGGCCATACTGCATACTGCTTTCCTGATTGTTTTTTCTTTCCATTCTATGTGGCCTGCAAGCCATGGTGCTTTGAACCTTGTGAGCTCCTGCGATGAAGCTTCATCAAGATAAAACATGCAGTTATGGTGTTCCTGTAAAAAAGACGCAGGAACGCTATCTGTGATTTGCCCTTCAATGGAGTCTGCAACAATGGTTGCCTTGCTTTCTCCGAATGCCATGAGGATGATTCTTTTTGCATTCAGGATTGAAGCAATTCCCATGGTTACGGCAAGCCGGGGAACCTGGGAGATATTTTCAAATTCATAGGCATTGGCAAGGCGTGTGCTATTGTCTAAGGCTGCAATTCTGGTAACTGAATTCCTGCTGGAACCGGGTTCATTGAACCCAATATGTCCGTTCACGCCAATACCAAGAATCTGAATGTCGATTCCTCCTGCATCAGCAATTGCTTTTTCGTAGGCGTCTCCATAGGAATGGATACTGGCTTTTTCAATGGTGCCATCCGGGATGTGGACATTCTTTGGGTCAATGTCTACATGTGAGAAAAGAAAGCTGTTCATGAACCGGTGGTAACTCTGCGGAGCATCAGGTTTCAATGGGTAGTATTCATCAAGGTTGAAGCTGACTACATTTTTAAAACTCAAACCATCTTCCCTGTGTAGCCTTACCAGTTCCGCATACAATGTTTTGGGGGTAGATCCGGTTGCCATGCCAAGTACACATTGCTTTCCAATTGCCGCCTTTTCTCTGATGAGTTTGGCGATTTCAGCGGCAATGATTTTGGTGGCATGTTTGGCGCTTGTATGGATGGAAATGGGAATTTTCTCAAATGAATCGATCATTGCCTGATTATTATAGGTTTGGGTGAAAGCTAAATACTTTCAAAAATAATTTAAAAATGCGAAGAATCAACCTGAATCATCCAATCCCTGTTCATTTATTGTAACCTTATTTCAAAGATTTCTGGCCAAAGCTTGCCTGTAATGTAAAGCGTTTTTTCTTTTTTATTGTAAGCAATCCCATTCAGCACAGCGCCAGACTGCATGGCTGTTGATCCTTCTTTTTTGAGGTAATTCAGGTCTGCCCGGCTGTTCTTTTGAAGAAAGTCCTGTAAGTTGATTATCCCTACAACATAACCACTGTTCGGGTCAATCTTGAGGATGTAGTCATATTGCCAGCGATTGGCATATACATAACCATCAATGAATTCCAATTCATTCAAATTGTTGACGGCACCATATTGGTCTTTTACACTGACAATTTTCTTCAGTTTCAGTGTTTGGGGTTCTACAAAATAAAGTTTATCTGATCCTTCACTGATGATCAGGTTGTTATCGTCGTGTGTGATGCCCCAACCTTGACCTGTCCAGGGCAATTGGCCAATAGGCTTGAAGTCTTTTGCCGTATACATGAAAACCAGGTGATTCTCCCAGCTCAATTGGTAGATGGTATCATTATAAACGGTTAAGCCTTCTGCAAAAATGAGGCTGTCCATTTTTTTGCTTTTTGAAATTTTCCCGGATTGGATGTCCACCCTGCGCAGGGAAGACCTTCCAAAAAGGCCCGTACTTTCAAAGAAACTGTTTTGATAGACTTCCAAGCCTTGGGTGAAAGCTGCTGTATCGTGTGGGTAGGAATTGATTACGGCATAAGACAGGTTTGCTGGTGCTGCAATCTGATTTTCAACAGCGCTGGATTGGTCCTGGCCTTTTTCAGTATTTCCTCCGCAGGAAAACAATAAAACAACACCGATGGTCGTTAGAGATAATTGTAGCCTCTTCATGACCCAAATTTCCTGAATTTATCTTGATGTTCAAGTCAATTTGTAAAGTTCTGGATAAATTGGATTGATTTCAGGGTATAAAAATCTTAAAATCTGTCTTGCAACTTGCAAATGCCGATTTTTAGTGCAAGTTTTGCATCCAGCATTATCCCGAAAGGGAATCCAATCCCTCGAAATTCCCCAATAATTCAATCTCTTAGAAAAACCTCATCACCAAACGGTAATCATGAGGCTTTTCATTCTATTCCTGTCTTTTATATCTGTATTCAGTGTCAACGCACAACGCAATTGTACCGCTGCTGCCAACACGGCCATGCCTGTTATTTCCGGCCAGCGCAACAGCCTCTCACCAGAACAAATCATTACGATCCCAGTGGTGGTGCATGTTGTTTATAACAATACCGTTGAAAACATCAGCGAGGCACAAATTATTTCACAGATCAATTCACTCAATGCAGATTTTGCTAAGTCGAACAAGGATTTTTCCAATGTTCCTTCCGTTTTTGCCAAACTGGCTGCGAACACCAGCATCCGATTCGAACTGGCCAAAACTGATCCTATGGGAAAGGCTACTTCAGGCATCATCAGAAAAAAATCCACCCGAATGATGTGGACCGATGATGACAAGATCAAGTACCTGGCCAATAGCGGCAGCACTACCTGGGATGCAAGATCCTATTTGAACATTTGGGTTTGCAATACCGTACCCGGTCTAACTGGGTATGCAAGTTTTCCTGGTGCAGACAGGGCTGTTGATGGCATTGTGATCCGGTATGATGCTTTTGGTACCATGGGTAAGGTGAGTGCCCCATTCAATCTCGGCAGGACCCTCACGCATGAAGTGGGCCATTGGATGGGACTAAAGCACCTTTGGGGAGACCAGCAATGTGGCGATGATGGCATTGAGGATACACCAAAACAACGCAGCGGAAACGCTGGATCGCATGTTTTCCCTAAAACCACTGCCTGCAACAATAGTGCTGAAGGTGAAATGTTCATGAACTTCATGGATTTTACCAACGATGCCAGCATGGGCATGTTTACTGCCGGACAAAAAATGGCCATGAGGGCGCAGTTTGAGGTCAATGGCAAAAGAAACAGTTTGCTCAACTCTAAAGCCCTTGCTCCAGCATGGAACGTAAACCTGGAACCTGAAATTCTAACTGTCAATACCCGTGATTTGGTGGTTTATCCCAATCCGGTCCAGACGGGCAACATCAAATTGCTGGTCAATACAAATCTTGGCAGCAAT
>CANHSD010000209.1 GCA_947463105.1 Chitinophagaceae bacterium | reverse complement strand
TGTTTTTTTGAAAATGATGGCATGTTGACGCATAAATGTAAATTTACGGTACTCATATAAAGCTAATATTAATTTATTCATGATGAAAAAACAGCTGCTCATCGCCATTGGATTAATAATCATACCATTTGCCTACGCTTTATACCTCTACCCGACGCTGCCCTACAAGATTCCCATGCATTTTAACCTGAAAGGAGAAGTGGATGGCTGGGGGTCGAGGGAGGGTATTTATTTACTGCCCTCTATCATGGGCCTGACGAGCATTTTCGTGTATTTGATGATGGCCAACATCAAAAAAATTGACCCAAAAAGGTATCAAAATGCTGATGACAAGGTCTATGCACAGTTCGGACTTTTTACAGTAGGCTTTTTGTGTTGCTTGTCTTTGGTTATTCTTTATGGCACTTCACACATAGGCATTGAGATCAATAAACTGATATTTCCCTTGTTGGGTTTTGCTTTTACCGGAATGGGCATTTACATGCCCAAACTCAAACAGAATTATTTGGCCGGATTCAAGCTGCCATGGACATTGGAAAATGAGGCGAACTGGAATGCCACACATGCGCTGGCCGGAAAAGTCTGGACGATCGGAGGAACCCTGCAAATGATCACTGCATTGCTGCTCAATGGGCCATCCATATTCATTGTATTCATGTCAATTACGGCCGTCATGGTCATCATTCCATCGGCATTCTCCTACAGGATGTTCAAACGGGGTAATACCACAACATGATTCCAAAACAAAAACCCCCGGCAAATGCTGGGGGTTTTTCGTGGAGATGGACGGACTTGAACCGCCGACACACGGATTTTCAGTCCGATGCTCTACCAACTGAGCTACATCTCCTCGTAGCCAAATTAATTGGAGTGCAAATATAATCCATGGCGGGGAAATGGCAAAATCCTTGCAAGAAAGAACAAAAAAAGACCGGAGACTTAATGCTCCGGTTTTTTATGCGGTCAAATGGTCATTCAAGACCAATTCAATTAATTGTTGAAGATATACCTCACGCCCAATTGGATCTGGTATACGTCATTCAAGGTCTTTGAATCTACGAAAGTATCCTGCAACAAAACAGTTGCACCATTCACCACCTGTGTAGCCAGCCTGTAAATAGGCTCACCCGCTGCTGTACGGCCACGGTAGTTGAGCGGCTGTGGTGTGGTAGATACATTGCCTACACCCCATTTGTTGTTGATCAGGTTGCCAAAGTTGATGAAATCAGCCCTGAACCGGAAGGTATTGGCTTTCTTGTTCTTACCCGTCTTCACAAAGAAGTCCTGTTCAATGCTGAAATCAAACCTTGTCAACCAAGGCGCTTGAGCACCGTTGCGCTCAGCATAAGTACCCCTTCTGCTTTTCAGGTAAGGATTCGCTTCGATATAGTTACTGAACGCTGATGCCTGCGCTGCTGCAGTGAAAACAGTTGTGCCCACCGTTTGGTCCTGGAACATAAGGTTGTTGCCTGCTGCCGGAATATAGATCAGGTCATTGAACTGACCGTCACCATTGACATCAGAGCTATAGGTATATGAAAGCTTGAATCCGCTGGCAGAAACCATGCCCAAAGAGAAGGTGGTTGCACCCCCAAAATTACCACAATAATTGAGTCTGTAGTTTACGTAGCCCATGAAACGGTGGCGAAGGTCATTGTCAGAAAAACCTTGTCTCAAGTAATTCATGCCATAGATGCTTGGCGTGCTGGCATTAACCGTACTGGCCACAGAAGAAAGATCTGTTGCTTTTGCATTGGTATAGGCCAGAATACCACCAAAATTCTTGGTCATCGGCTTTTCCAGCTTTGCAGTAAGCGAATAGGAATACCCTACATCGTTGTTGGTCAAAACAAATGCATTGCCAATGCCAGGATTCAGGAAACGGGCAGTGGTTGCAGGAGCACCAGAAAGATCAAGTGCAGGATAGATGTCCCTCTTGTCGTTTCCTGCAAAAGTTCCAGAAGGCCTTTTCTGGTTCACGTCTACGTAATGAAGCATGTTGATGTTCTTGTTGTAGATCGCTTCAAGGGTTCCAATCACGCCCCAGCCCAATTTCTGGTCAATGGCAATGTTGGTCTTCCAAATCTGTGGGAATTTGAGGTCCTGGTCACCATAGTTGATGTTATATCCACGGAGGCTGTTGATATCGGTAGTTGTAGGGGTATAACGGGTAGGATCCAGGGTAAACGGATAGGCAGTTGCCGCTGAACCGGTTACGTTTACCAGGCCGATATTAACGCCATTATTACCCAGCTGGTTGCTGATCAACACATAAGGAAGACGGGAAAGGAACAAGCCAGATCCACCACGGATTTGTGTCTTCTTGTTACCGTAAACATCCCAGTTGAAACCAACGCGGGGCGATACATAAAACCTTGACTTGGGCATGCTTGCCGTATTGATACTATAAGGCAAGCCAGATGGCTCCCTGAAATTCAAACCAGCTACATAGGGGTTTGCATAATCAGAAGCGGTATTGACAATGTTCAAATAATCCAACCGCGCGCCATAGGTCATGCGGAAATTCTTTGTCATTTTCCACTCATCCTGTCCATAAACAGTATAGAACTGGTTCTGGAAGGTCTGCCATGGAAGTTTTCCGTCAGGCAACAGGGTATAGCGGTAATTGAAACGGGCAATGGGCACGGTTGAAGCAGCAAGGTTTGGATTGGCTTTGTATGCCAGTGCAGCCGCTTTGAAATCTGCGATGCTGTTGAATACCCAAACACCATTTGAAGCGTAGAAGAACAGGTTGTTTGATTTGAAAGTCTCATATGCTGCTCCCAAAGTGATGGTATGGTTGCCGCGGATCAGGGTAGTATTGTTGGTCAGGTTGAAGGTAGAATAGTTCAACTTGTTGTTGGGTGTGAATGGATCAAAGCCCAAAGAAGTATAGGTGCTTCCGCCAACACCACTGAGGATGTCTACCGTTGGGAACATCGCAGTGCGGTATGCACGGTCTTCGATCTGCTTGTTATAAGTAGCGATGAACTGGTTGGAAACCCTGTTCTTGAAATTAGAACTCAATTCCAACACAGCAGAACGGGTATTGTCCTGGATGATGTATCCGGTGTTCTGTCCTGAGATAGCCAATGCAGCGTTCTGCCTGTTGCCATTACCTGCTGTATTTCCTGAGTTGCTGTTGCTGATGGGCACGTCACTTTCAGAATTATGGTTCGCGTACCTCAAAGAGAGCTTGTGGATGTCGTTGATGTTGTAGTCGATACGGGCAAGCAGTTTTTTGCTGAATGACTCGTTGTTGAAATTGTCGATAGCACCCAGGTCGTAATCAAAGTTGGACTTCATGAAGCTTTTCAGGTCTTCCAGGTCGGTTGCAGTTGTCCTGGAAACGTTACCAGTTGCACCGGGGCGGTTGGCCACCCAGCTCAAGGCAGGGTTGGTTCCATTGGTGAATTCACCGTTTACAAAGAAGAAAAGTTTGTCCTTGATGATGGGTCCACCAACACGAAAACCCTGGGTTTCAACATTGAAAGGTATTTTGGGGATGTTGTCTGTTTTGCTGGCAACTTTTGTTCCCGCAAGATCCCTGCTGTTCCAGAAACGGAAAACAGAACCTGCAAATTCGTTGGTACCGCTGCGCGTTACAGCGTTGATGGCGGCACCAGCAAATCCAGACTGGCGGATATCATAAGGAGTGATGTTGATCTGAACCTCTTCCAAGGCATCCAAAGAAATGGCAGTAGAGTTGGTACGACCACCCGCTTGCGCATCAGAACCAAGACCGAAACCGTTGTTGAAAACGGCACCATCAATGGTAAAATTGTTGAAACGGCTGTCCTGACCGGCAAATGAACGACCATTGCTATAGGCATTGTACTTGGTTACATCATTTAGGTTTCTTCCGATGGTTGGGGTCAGGTTAAGCGCCTGCCTGCCGATGGTAACGCTGGTACCGTTTGCTCTTGAGTTGATGATGGGATTGGGTGCAGCCTTTACAACGATGTTCTGCATGCTGACCGCATCGTTTTTAAGGGCAACATCCACGTTGGCTGTATTACCAAGCGGAGCAAAAACGCCTTGCTCTTCATAAGACTTGAAACCACTGAACGTGATTTTAACCACATAAGGTCCGCCTACACGCACGTTCAAGATGGTGAAGGCACCAGACTTGTTCGTTGTAGTGGAATACTTTGTTCCAGAAGGCTGGTGAACGGCAACAACGGTAGCCCCTTCAAGGAACTTGTTGTCATCACCCTTTACAGAACCGGTAATGCTACTGCTGGTTACCTGTGCAAAGGAGGTTGAAGCAACCACCAGCAACAAGGCAAGCAATGAAATGATTTTTCTCATGATTTTTTGTTTTGTTTTCTCGATGTACCAAAAATATTATCAGTACCTGTTTCCTAAGACATGAAATTGTAAATGATTCAACTAGAGTTTGTTGGCTTTGTAAATTTTTACAACACCATCGTTCTCACTGCTCACAACAACAAGGCTTTGGCCAATTGGGCTTTTGGATGCAGGGATAAACAGCAGACCTTCTGGAGCATCGCCTGTTTTGAACATCTTGACAAATACAGGCTTAGTGGGGTCCGTGATGTCATACACCGCCACTGCATCAGTCCTTTCCAATCCTACATAGGCAACCGTTTTGCTGCCAACCCTTCCTATGGTTATCGCCTCGGGTTCAGCACCCTTGTCATCGCTTCTTCCATCATCATAAACACCCAACTCATTAGATTTGACGTCCAGTTCATTTTTGCTGTCCCAAACCAAGGCACCTGTAGAAGCGTTCCACACGGAAAAAGACCTGGCACCGAAACTGTATATGGCATCAAGGTCGCCATCACCGTCCTTGTCGCCAAGGGTTGTGGTGATGTTCAACCTTCCCAGTTGGGCATCAGTCTTTAACATGGCGCCTGTGGGGAAAGCAACAGGATCCAGCATAACAGTTCCCAGTCTTTTTATTTCAGTAAAACCAGCGTATTCCCTGGCGTCGCCTTCATTGGCGGTAAAGAGATAAGTAGTGCCATTATAGTTATAGGAAGCAATGGCGTCAGGCATATAGGTTCCAAATACAGGTGCATTTTTGAAAGCAATGGCCGCATCCCTGTCACTCAAATCAAATGCATTGCCTGGAGCAGAATAATCCTTGAACCCGAGTGGCATGATTTTTTTGATGGTGGCAGAAAGCATATCAATTTCTGCA
>CANHSD010000208.1 GCA_947463105.1 Chitinophagaceae bacterium | reverse complement strand
GATGCAGTCGAGCCAGTTGGCATGCTGATCAGGACTGTCATACAACTTGGTTTCGTTGGCACCGACAACAGACTGCAGCAGCTTGGGGTTGCTGGCATCAATGGGTTTCACGCCAGATCCATCGGCAACCGGATCAGAATCGGTAACCCTGTAATTGCCCCTTGTTACCCAAATCCATCCTTCAGTTCCAATGAACTTGACACCATTGGGAAGCTCGTTGGAAACGGTCATGCGTACGCCATTTTCATAGAGTGCTTCGGTTTTGAAAATGCCATGCACATCCCAAAGCCCGGTGTAGTTGGGGTCATCCGTCGGAAAGCTGGCGTTCCCCCAGACCTCGATGGGCCCGCTGTACTCCATTCCCATTCCCCAATGGGCGATATCAATATGATGGGCGCCCCATCCTGTAATCATCCCTGCACCAAACTGCTCGCAACGCAACCAGCCTGGCCTGTTGCCAATGCCCCTGGGGCTGGCATCCTGACCATGCACACGGTCTTGTGTGTAATATGCTTCAGGCGTTGCCCCCAACCATGCATCATAATCGAGAGTGGCAGGTACGGGCATGATGGCCCTGTTTCCACCGCCAGGATCGCCAGGAAGGCCCACTTCAACCGTAACCAACTGACCAATCCTGCCATTACGGACCAGCTCACAGGCTTTTTTAAACTGTGGCCATGGGCTGACAGAACGCTGCTGACTGCCCATTTGCAGAATCCTACCGGTTTTTTTCACGGCATTGCTCAAGATTCTTCCTTCCTCAATGGTCAATGATGCAGGCTTCTGCAGGTAAACATCTTTTCCTGCATTGACCGCATGCACACCCACAATCGCATGCTGGTGATCCGGCAAACTGATGTGCACGGCATCAATATCCTTGTTCTTCAACATCTCCTTGTAATCGTAATAGACCTTGATATCCCAATCGCCCTTCAAACCTCCATTGAATGCAGCTGCCCTGGTATAATTGTTCTTCACTGCGGCAACACCTGCATCAGCGCGCAACCTGTCTACATCGCAGACGGCCATGATGCGTGCGCCAGCATAGCGGGAAATCCCTGTCATGTCATGCGAAGTAGAAATCCTTCCACATCCGATCGATGCAACATTGATCATGTTGCTCGGGGAATTTTTTCCAAATACGCTGGCAGGAACGATAGTAGGTATCCCACTGAAAAACAGGGATCCTGTGGCCAGCTTGGCGGAAGTGTTGAGGAAATTTCTCCGGCTTTGTGCTTTATCTAGTTTTTTCATGGCAATGCGATTGTTTTGGTTGGGCAATAATGAATGGGTGATGTTCCTGTAATTTACTTGCTTTTTTCGCTTGCGCGATGATTGTTTTGATTTTTATTGAGCGTAATTGCCGGCGGATGGGCAAATCCCTGCCAGGCACTCTCAGCCTTTGCCTGGTCGAACTTGCCATTGAAGACCACCAGCCTGTATTTCAATACATAGGTTTTACCAGGCTCCAGTAACCAGTTCCTGTCTTTTGTGGGCGCAAAATTGAAAAACATGTCGCCCCTTCCATTGGTGTTCAAGGTCCAGATGCGCATGGGTTCAGGAAAATTATAGTTCGCAGGATAACCAAGAAAGGCCACACCGCCTGTTTCATTCCCAGGCAGTTCGCCCTGAACGATGCACCATTTGGCCCTGCTGCCGTCCGTGTCTTTTCTGGTTTTGCCTTCAGAGGTCAATACTTCACAATTGGTATTGTTCCAGAACCCCGTTGTCCTCCAGCCCATGCCGGCATATCGGTATGCAAGAATATTAAACGGACTTTCAGTGGCACAATTCATTTGTGAGGTAATATCAACAATATAATAATCCTGGTCTTTCTCGGGTTGATAGACCCTGATGGTTTGCAGTTCATTGAGCGCAACTTTTTCGCCACTACCTTTCTTGAAAACAACATGCTCATGCAGGGCCTGAATTTCTGAAAAGACAGGGCCATCCGTTTTGGAAACCAGTTTGGCAAAACGCACGGTTCCCTGTTTGGAATTGAGGTTCCAAAAATCAACGGTGTCCTTTTCAAATGCCACATGCGTCCAAGGATTCCAGATGCCATAGTGATGGTAATGATCCGGAGCCTGAATCCTGGTCAGTTCCTGTCCGCGCGGTGTCCAGAGCGGATGGATAAAACCACTGCGCTTGAAAAACGTGTCAACTTTTGCAGGGGGATACACCGCTGCGTCATTGTAGCGCAAGAGGTTCTTGCTGTTGGCATTGAAGGTGATATCGGTCGGGCTTTTGACTGCTTTGATGTGATTGAAATTGGATGGAGCAGCAAGTGCCAGCACATAGCTAAACTCCGTTTTGCCCTTGGGGTTAACCAACCAATGCATGACCCTTTTTCCTTCATGCTTTATCTGGAATGGAATGGGAACCTGCTGTTTCCCCTGCACCTCAAACAATGCCAGTGCTGTATCTGCAATAAAGCTGAATTCATCAAGATTGATGCTTACTGGAACGTCAACAAGATTGGTTGTCTTGTCGAGCGTAACAGAGAAAGAAGCAATTTGCTGCGCACTTGCTTGAAGAATACAAAGCAAAAAGCAAGTTGCAAGAAAATAGGACTGCATTTTTTTCATGGCAAATATTTAACCCACTAAAGCTAATGAATTATTGGATTGCAGTTGCCATCCTTGCCATGGTAGAGAGGCTTTCTTTATCGCGATTCCAACGAGGCCAAATACCGATCTGCATTTTCCAAATGCAATTGTCGTTTTTGCTCCGGCATTTTATCAAAGGTTTTGATGAGCATGCCCAATCGGGGATTTTGCAAAAAGAAATCACGGTGCACATGCATAAAGCGCCAAAACAGTGCATCCCAAACAGCCTGCCAATCGCCTTTGGGATAGTCACTCATTTTCATGAGATAATTGCTGCCACTGATATAGGGTTTTGTTGACATCAAGCCACCGTCTGCAAACTGGCTCATGCCATACACGTTGGGAACCATCACCCAGTCATAGGCGTCAATGAACATTTCCATGAACCAGCGGTATACTTCATCTGGATCAAATTCGCAGAGCAGCATAAAATTCCCCAGCACCATCAGTCTTTCAATGTGATGACAATAGCCCGTCTCTAAAATCTTTTTAATGGTGCTGTCAATCGGCGCTATGCCAGTGGTGCCCTTCCAAAACGAAGCAGGAATTTTTCGTGTAAAACCCCAGTAATTGCGGGTCCTTTCTTCATTGCCCTTGAGTTCATACACAGCACGAATGAACTCTCTCCAGCCGAGGATCTGCCGGATGAATCCTTCCAAAGAATTGATGGGAATTTCTTTTGCGCTTGCATAGGCCAAGGCATGATCAATGACATAAGCTGGGGTCAACAAACCAACGTTGAGCATGGGCGTCAACACCCCATGGTGAAGAAATATTTCTTTTGTTACAATGGCATCTTCATAGGCCCCAAATTCAGCAAAGCGTGTCGCGAAAAAATCGTTTAGCCATTGTTTGCTATCCGCAAAATTGGTTGGATAAATAAACTGCGGGTTGATGTTTCCATAATTGTCCGGAAAATATTTCCGCACATATTGAACAGCCTCTTCGTGCAGTTCGTTCGATTCCAAGAATTGTATTTTCGGAGGCGTCTTTCCTTTGGGATATTTCAAACGGTTTTCGTCATCGAAAGTCCATTTTCCACCCATTGGAATTTTGTCAGCATCCATCAAAATAGTTCTTTGCTGGCGCTGGTACTTGTAAAAATCTGTCTGAAACATTCTTTTCCTGCCAGAAAAATATTGCGTGTTTTCCTCTGTACTCATCAAAAAAAGTGGAGAAGCATTTTTATGTGCTTTCACACCATGTTTACTGCAGGAAAGCGTGATGCGCTGTTCAAGCCATTGATCTGTTGTGTCTATATATTCAAAGGCCTCGATGCCAATGGATTTTAATTGAGGAATCAATTTTCTGATATCAGACAAATCATTGAAAGCATCGATGTACTCAACATGAACATTGAGAGAAGCAAGGTAGCTTTGATAGGCCTTCATGCTGGCGCGATGAAAAACAATTTTCTGTTGATGAAAATTATACTGCCTGAAATAGAGCCATTCTTCAACCAGGTAAATGGTATCGCATTTTTCGAGCAGGGGATGTTGCTCAAAAAGTTGATGCGGAAAAAGAATGCCTATCCTCATGTTAAATTGAATTGTTGTTTATGCAACAGATAGAAATACAAATAGTTTCCGGTGGATGGTTATTTTGTTTTGCGGGTTGAAGTCCTTCTTCCTGAAGTGTTGACATGCTTGCTTAAAATCCTGCTGCCTTCTGATTTAACGGCAGTTGTTTTTTTGAAACCCCAGACCTGATCACTGGCTGTTTTCCTTGTGGCCTCAATGTCTACAATGGGGTTAGGATAATCCCTGCCAATGAGAACCTGATAGAAGTCCTGTTCCATTGCACTCATTTTCCAGGGCTCGTGTATCAAGGCTGCAGGAACATTTTTTAATTCAGGAATCCACTGCTTGATGAATACACCATCTGCGTCGTGGTCTTCTGAGTTTTTGATCGGATTATAAATCCGAATGGTATTGATGCCTGTAACACCAGACTGCATTTGCAATTGAGGATAGTGGATGCCAGGCTCATAATCCAAAAACTGTCTTGCCAGAAAATGAAGGTCTCGCCAGTCTTGCCAGAGATTGAAGACAAAAAAAGAAACCACCATGGCCCTCATCCTGAAATTGATATAGCCCGTTTCTACCAAACAACGCATGCAGGCATCCACAATCGGCACTCCGGTTTTGCCTTCCTGCCATGCCCTGATATAGGCTTCGTTCCTGGGTTTGACAATGGTATCATAAGCGGAGTTGATGTTGTGAAATTCCATGCGGCATTCATCTTCAAATTTTTGCATGAAATGACAATGCCAATGCAAACGCGAAATAAAATTTGAAAGCGCCCTTTTGTTGCTGGCCATTGCATAGTGCTGGGCGGTATGTTGAAAGACCATTCGCATGCTGATGTTGCCATAACTGAGGTATGGTGAAATCCTGCTGCAACCTTTCCGGCTCAATGCCGGCTTGGAAATGTATTTTGAATAGTTGACGTAACGATCCGATAAAAAACTCTTCAGGTATTTCCAGGCAAAGGTTTCTCCACCCTGTTGGAATGAAGGATGTGGTGTACGGATGGCAGGATCAAGCTCAGGGCCTTTGACGCTGTC
>CANHSD010000207.1 GCA_947463105.1 Chitinophagaceae bacterium | reverse complement strand
AGCAGCAGACTTCGAGAAAAGTACCCTGGAAGCTGTTGTGAATGCAAGAGCCCAAGCTACCCAAACCAAAATCGACGTAACCAACCTCAGCCCTGAAAAAGTTGCAGAATTCCAGAAGGCCCAAAGTCAGTTGAGTGGCGCGATTGGAAGGCTGTTGGTCACCATGGAAAAATATCCTGAACTAAAGGCTACAGATGCCTTCAGGGATCTTCAAGCCCAACTGGAAGGAACCGAAAACCGCATCAAGATTTCAAGGAATGATTTCAACAGCGCAGTGCAGGAGTACAACACCAGCGTGAAGAAATTCCCTATGGTCCTGTTCAGCGGCATGTTTGGATTCAAGGAAAAAGGATTCTTTGCTGCAGAGGCAGGCGCAGAAAAAGCCCCTACAGTTGATTTTAACAAATAACATGTTGAACCTTCTGAATATATTCTCGGCAAAACAAAAAGCTTTTTTCTCCAAGGAAGAAGAGGAACGGATGGTGGAAGCCATCCGTTCTGCTGAAATGCAAACCAGCGGAGAAATCAGGCTATATGTGGAAAGCCATTGTAAAATGGTTGACCCTTTGGAACGGGCCAAAGAACTTTTCATCCAACTCGAGATGGCAAAGACCCAGGACAGGAATGCGGTATTGCTTTATTTCGCCATGAAGGACAGGCAACTGGCCATCCTTGGGGACGAAGGAATACATGCCCGCCTTGGTCAGGAATTTTGGAACAACGAAATAAGAACAATCATCGCTGAGTTCAAACAGCATCATTTTGTGGATGGCATTTGCCATATGATTGAAGATGTTGGCAATGCCCTGAAGCTTAATTTCCCTTACACCAGTGATGATAAAAACGAGCTGTCCGATGGGATAGTATTTGGCAAATGATAAAAAGATTTCTTCTACTCATCCTCACCATAACCTTTATTTCTGCCAATGCGCAGATTGAAAAGGAGCTTCCCGCAAAACCCTCTCCACAGAAATTGGTTGTTGATTATACCAACACCCTTGCTCCAGACCAGAAAGCAGCGCTTGAGCAAAAACTGGTTGCGTTTGATGATTCCACATCAACCCAAATTGCGGTTGTATTGGTTGAAACAACGGGAGACAGGGATATCGCAGATTATGCAGTAGCACTGGGTAGGGCCTGGGGAATTGGGAATAAGGAATTCAATAATGGTATTTTATTGCTGGTGGCAAAAAATGACAGAAAAATCTGGATTGCAACCGGCTATGGATTGGAGGGCGCATTGCCTGATATCCTCGCAAAGCGAATCATAGAAAACGAAATAAAACCCAATTTCAAGGGTAGTGATTTTTACCGGGGCCTTGACGAAGGCACGGATGCCATCATCTCCGCAACCAAAGGAGAGTATGATGCTCCCGACAATTATGGAAGAAGAAAAGGTGGTAACAAAAGGAGTGTTCCTGGAATCTTCATCATCCTGATAGTGGTTATCATCCTCAGCATTTTCCGCAGGCGCGGTGGCGGCGGTGGCGCAGGTGGATTACTGTTCTTCCCCATGGGTGGCCTTGGCCATGGTGGCGGAAGCAGCAGCGGCAGCAGTGGATTTGGCGGATTCGGAGGAGGCAGCTTTGGCGGTGGTGGTGCAGGTGGAGATTGGTAAATCTGCTCAAGACTTTCAACACTACAATACTGAAAGCAACTTAACCCAGGCCCAACTCCTGGTGCAACTCAGGAATTTCAATATCGGTAAATCCTTTTCGGAGCAGCCTTTCGCGAAAATCAATCTGCACATCGTATTCTCCATGCACCAGGAAAAGTTTTTTCACTTTTGAAACATCCTGGCAAGACAGGAATTGTGACAAGTCTTCATAATCACCGTGTGCGCTCATGCTCCTGATGCTTCCAATCTCTGCATGAATCTCATGTGCCACTCCATAAATATTGACTTCTTTTCTTCCAGATTGAAGCCTTGCCCCCAGCGAGTGAGGCTCACAGTAACCAGTCATCAAAATGCTGTTGCGGGAGTTTTCAATGTTGTTGCTGATATGGTGTTTAACGCGCCCGGCATCTGCCATTCCGCTTGCAGAAATAATAACACAAGGCTCGTTACTGAAGTTGAGAAGCTTGGACTCATCAACAGTTTTAATAAATTCCAACCCAGCGAAATTAAAGGGGTCGTCATCATTTTCTAAAACTTTCCGGATTCTGCTGTTGAAGTCTTGCGGATACTTTTTTACGATGGCTGTGGCATGAACGCTGAGCGGACTATCTACATAATAGTTAACCTCTGGCAACCTCCTTTCGAGTTCCAGTTGGTTCAGTGCGTAAAGCAACTCCTGTGTTCGGCCAACACTGAAAGCTGGGATGATGAGTTTGCCTTTCTTTTTGATGCAGGTTTTTTCAATCCATTCCAATAACTTATCCGGTGTAGGCTGATGCAGGTCGTGCAAAGAATTGCCGTAAGTAGATTCTATGATGATGATATCGGCTTGAGAAAAAGTGGCGGGAGACTTTAAGATCGCATCGCGGTAACGACCAATGTCTCCGCTAAATGTGATCTGTTGTGGTTTTCCTGCTGATATAACGCGGAGGTGAACGGCAGCACTGCCAATGATATGCCCTGCATCTGTATACTGTAGATCGATACCCTCTTCAATGTTAAACCATACACCATAATCAACGACCCTGAACTGATCCATCGCCTTATGCGCCTCCTCAGTGGTGTACAAGGGTTTAAGCAGTGGCAATCCAGACGCTTTTCGTTTCTTGTTGGTATACTTGATATCGTCTTCCTGAATGCCGGCCGAATCCTCCAGCAAAACTGCCGTAAGCTCACGCGTTGCTGGCGTGGCAAAAATCTTGCCCTTGAATCCATCACTCACCAACTTGGGAATCAGTCCGCTATGATCAATATGTGCATGCGAGAGCACCAAATAATCAACTTCGTTGGGGTCAAATCCCCAGTGGCGGTTCATTGCATCTGTTTCCTTGCCCATGCCCTGAAACATTCCACAGTCCAAGAGAATCTTTTTCCCGGAATCAAGGGTGAGCAGGTGCTTTGACCCTGTAACACATCTGGCAGCGCCATGGAATGAAATTTTCATATCCTAATCTACGCAAGATTATTGTCAGATCAATTCATTGATCAAAAAAGAAAACCAATCCCTGTGTAATGGCAACTTATTGAATGGTCAATTTGAACATGGAGTCAGTACCCAGAAACCCTTCCAATTCATCGCCAACTACACATCCCCCAACCCCGGCGGGTGTTCCGGTAAAAATAACATCCCCAATGTTCAGGGAAAAATAAGTGGAAACATGCGCAATGATCTTGTCAAAATTGTGGATCATGTCTTTGGTATGACCGCTTTGAACCAATTCCCCATTTTTTTTCATGGAAAACTGAACATTGTTTTTATCAAAATTGACAGGAATCGGGGCCCATTTTCCCAACACTGCTGAATTATCCCAAGCTTTGGCTTTTTCCCAGGGAAGACCTTTTTTCTTCAATTCAGCTTGTATATCCCTTGCCGTGAAATCAATCCCAACTGAAATGGCATCATAGTATTTGTTGGCAGTTCTTTCCTGAATATATTTCCCATTTTTGCATATCCGCAAGACCACCTCACATTCATAATGCAACTCATTGGTGAATTCCGGATAATAAAACGGACTATTGGACTGCAACAATGCACTTTTGGGCTTAATGAAAATAACCGGTTCATCCGGCACTTCATTGCCCAGTTCCTTGGCATGTTCAGCATAATTGCGCCCGATACATAAAAATTTCATGTCTTCACTGTTTAAGTAAGGTTGATACGCAGGATTTTTCATTAGAACTGGATATGATTAAAGCTATCCTAAAGATAATGGCTTTGGACAAAATTAAAATTCAAGATGATTTACTGCGGCCATTGTACGATCAAGCCCGGTCAACACAAATTCTTCAATGGCCTGGGAGGACCTTTCCAGTTTCAGCGAAACCAAAATTTCCTCTTTCTTGTCCCATTTTCCCAACACATGCTCTACCTGCCGCCCCCTCGGAAAATCATTCCCAATGCCAAACCTCAATCGCGCATACTGGGTAGACATCATCAATTCCTGGATGCTTTTTAGGCCATTATGGCCGCCATCGCTACCTGAAGGCTTGATTTTGAGCTTATTGAGCGGAACCGACAACTCATCTACCAACACCAACATTCGGCTGATCTCGATATTTTCTTTCTCCAACCAGTACTTGACGGCTTTCCCACTCAAATTCATGTACGTTGTGGGCTTGATACAGATAATTTTTTTTCCTTTCAGGCTTATTTCTGCTTTATAGGCCAATCTGTCCATGGAAAAGACCCCCTTGTGCTTTGTCACAAAATGGTCAATGATGTCAAAACCAATATTGTGTCGGGTATGTTCATACTCGAATCCAATATTGCCAAGTCCCACAATTAAAAATTTATCCATAAAAAAAGCCCCAAGATAGAATCACGGGGCTGTATAGTAAAACATTTAGGCTTATTTTTTTCCTTTTGCAGGAGCCGCTGCTTCTTCTTGCTTCAGCTGACGTGTCATGGTCACTGATGCAATAGGAATACGTGGGGAGTTCATGATCTCCAGGTTTTCAGCAGGAATGTCCTGAACACGGATATTTCCATTGAGTTCCAGGTTGGTCAGGTCAACTTCAATGTTCTCCCTAAGGTACTTAGGATAGGTTTTAAGTTTTACAGACTTCAGCCTGATTTCAAGCTTTCCACCCGCTTTCACACCAGCAGCAGTGCCGGTAAATTTAAGGGGAATAGTTGCACTAACCTTCTTGCCTTCTACAAGTTCAAGCAGGTCAAGATGCGTGAGTTTGTCTGATACCTTGTTGAATTGCAAGTCTTTCAAAATGCAGGTGTAAGATTTGCCATCAATCTTCATTTCCACTAACTGGAAATCTGGTGTGTAGATGAATGGCTTCAGGGCAAGTGATTTGACTGCAAAGTTAACCTCTTGTGCACCCCCGTAAATTACACCAGGTACCAGGTCTTGAGAGCGCAACCGGCGGGTGGCTGTTTTGCCAGTTTCGGTCCTCAATTGTCCTTCGATTGTAATCGTCTTCATTGTATTGTGTTTAAAAAATGACTGCTTTGTGAGCCTTATTTATTCTTCAATTGTGAATGAATGAATAAGTTGGTTATGCTCTGGTTTTCATAGGCGTTCTTGATGGCAGATGCAAACAAGGATGAAACACTCAATACTTT
>CANHSD010000206.1 GCA_947463105.1 Chitinophagaceae bacterium | reverse complement strand
TGGTGCAGAACGAAGGATTCTAAAATATAAACAGCGTATGGATATGGTCTAGATCTCGTTTTTCAGATCGTATTCATACGCTTCTTTTGAAAAGGCAGCATCCATCATGTTTCTGTTGAAGGCCTTTTCTTGATTGGAAAGAAATACTGTCGCCACACCGTTTCCAATAAAGTTAGTGATGGCCCTGGCCTCAGACATGAAGCGGTCAACACCCAGCAGCAATGCCAATCCTTCAATGGGGATAACATCCACAGCCGCAAGCGTTGAAGCCAGTACAATAAATCCACTCCCTGTTACCCCGGCAGCTCCTTTAGAGGTTATCATCAGTATTCCGATGATGGTCAGCATCTGCTCCATGCTTAAGTCAACATTGAATACCTGGGCCAGAAAGATTACTGCCATCGAGAGGTAGATGGTTGTTCCATCCAGGTTGAATGAATATCCTGCAGGCACCACCAATCCTACTACAGGCTTGGCGCATCCCATTTTTTCCAGTTTCTCCATCAGTGAAGGCAGTGCTGCTTCTGAAGAGGATGTTCCCAGCACAATCAGCAGTTCTTCCTTGATATAGTTCAGAAACTGCAGGATGCTGATTTTGTAGTACCTGAGGATTCCTCCCAGCACAACAAAAATAAAAACGGCCATGGTGATGTAGACTGTCAGCATCAATTTCCCCAAGGGCATCAGGGTGGCGATGCCATACTTACCAATGGTAAAAGCCATTCCGCCGAAAGCCCCTATCGGAGCAAAAAGCATGACGATGTGCAGTCCCTTGAAAATGTATTTAGAGGCAAACTTCATGGGTTCAATCAGCTTTTCTTTTTTGCTGAATTTGCTCAGGAAAATCCCAAAAACAATGGAGAAAATCAGCACCTGTATGGTGAGGTTATCTTTCAGGAACTTCAGCCATGAAAAAGCTTGTGCACTTTTGGTGAACTTGCTGATGTCTCCGCCCTCGATGGCATTGGTGTTTACCCCTGCACCCGGTTGGATGAAATAGGCCACAACAATGCCGATCAGCAATGCTATGGTAGTGACGATTTCAAAATAGAGGATGGCTTTACCGCCAACCCTGCCCACTTTCTTGAGGTCGTTCATTCCACTGATGCCCAGGGAAATGGTCAGAAAAATGATGGGGTTGATGAAGAGTTTCACCACATCAATGAAGTATTTTCCCAATGGCTGCATGGCAACACCCTTGTCCGGGAAAAAATGGCCCAGCAAAGCGCCGGCACTGATGGCAAACAGCACCCAGAAAGTCAGGTTGGTAAACAGTTTCTTCACGTTTCGGTTTTTTAATTACCGAATAAAGATAAGCCATGCCGTCCATGTTTTTAAGCCCATCTTATTATACTTTTGGGGTATGAAAATTTCTGGTTTCACCATCATCCGCAATGCCATCATCAACGACTATCCGGCAGTGGAGGCCATCAGCTCAATCCTGCCTGTTGTTGATGAAATGATTGTAGCCGTCGGAAAGAGTGATGATGATACTGAAGGCCTTATCAGGGGAATTGGTTCTGATAAAATCAGGATTGTACACAGCGATTGGGACCTTTCAAAACTCCCAGGTGGCCATGTGATGGCCATTGAAACCAACAAGGCCTTTCAACACATTGCTGAGGATAGCGATTGGGCTTTTTATATCCAATGTGATGAGGTAGTGCATGAAAAATTTCATGGCAACATCAGGGCAGCTTGTGAAAAACAGTTGAACAATCCATCGGTGTACGGACTGGTTTTTGGCTATGTTCATTTTTATGGCACCTATGATTATTTTGGAGACAGCAGAAGATGGTACAACAAGGAAATCAGGATCATCAGGAACAACAAGCGCATCTATTCTTTCAAGGATGCACAAGGCTTCAGGATGGATGGCAAGCGACTGCCATGCAAACTGATTGATGCGCAGGTATACCATTATGGCTGGGTGAAAAGTCCGGAACTCATGGACCGAAAATTGCGCAAGCTCAGCAGCAACTGGATGAGCAAGTCAATGAGAGAAAGCCTTGAAAAGAGAGAAGGGATGTATAATTATGACGAGTTCGATTCATTGGAACGCTTTACCGGGTCCCATCCGGTTGTCATGCAAAAGCGGATCAGTGAAAAGAACTGGGAGATTCAGGCCGATGTTACCCGAAAAAGATTCACCCTTAAGAAAGGGTTTTTGTACATCCTTGAAAAATACACCGGTATCAGGCCCTTCACATTCCGCAACTACAAATTCGTTTAGCAGGCTTCCGTTCGTCAATTATTTACAAATTGGTGCATCATTTTCGTGAAATTTGCTGTCAAATCATAAACAGGTTCTATGAAACGTATTTTATCAATGATTGTGCTGCTGGCCTGCTGTATCCTGCAGGGCTGTGTTAAAGACCAGATCATGACCCGGACAACGGTTTATCGTCCTGAATATAAAACCAAGGAAGAGGTCAGGGCAAACATCAAAAGCAGCAATCCCATTGAACTCACTGCGCCCGGAAAACTATTTTACAAGGATGGCTACGTATTCCTGAATGAACTGAACAAGGGCGTGCACATCATCGATGCAAGAAACCCCGCGTCGCCAGCCAATATTGCATTTGTCCATGTGCCAGGTGCCGTTGATCTGGCTGTAAGGGGCAATATTCTTTATGCAGACATGTATACTGACCTGGTGGCCATAGACATTTCCGATCCCAGGAAGGTACAGCTCAAGACTGTTCTGCCTGGTGTATTTCCTGATCGCTATTATTCTTCTTTTATTCCTGATAAGGATATGGTGATCACGGAGTGGATTGCCGTTGATACCGTTTTGAAACACAATGAGGCCATCAATTGGGGACTGAAGTCAGCAGATATGGTGAGGACAATGTCTGCATCATCTTCCTCTTCGGCTCCTGGTGTTTCAAATGGAACAGGTGGCAGCATGGCAAGGTTTGCCTTGAGTGATGACAGGATGTATACTGTTGATTATTCCAAACTGAAAGTGTTCAATACCGCCATCCCAGAGAAACCTGTATACATCAAAGAATTGAGCGCAGGAGGCTGGGACATTGAAACAATTTTCCCTTTCGGGAAAAACCTGTTTCTGGGATCCATGACGGGCATGCATATTTTTGACATTACTTCAAAAGACAATCCTTTCAAGACAGGCTCTTTCACCCATGCGCGTGTATGTGATCCGGTGATCAGTGATGGCAAGAATGCCTTTGTGACACTGAGGAATGGTACAAAATGTGCAGGATTTATCAACCAGCTGGATGTGGTCGACATCTCAGATCTGTTCAAGCCCAAATTGCTGAAGTCATATCCATTGACCAATCCTCACGGACTTTCAAAAGAGGGCGATATCTTGATCATTTGTGAAGGAGCAGATGGCGTTAAGTTTTTCAATGCTGCGGATGTAAACAATATTAAACAATTGGCCCATCTAAAAGGGATGAATGCATTTGATGTCATTGCACTGGGAAAGATTGCCATGGTTTCTGCTGCAGATGCCTTGTATCTCATTGATTTCTCCATTCCTTCCAATCCGGTTGTAAAAGGAAGCGTAAGCATAAAAAAATAAGCATGGCAAACAGGCGGATTCAATTTTTCCTGCTCCTGGCCATGCTGGGATCCAGTGCAGTAAAGGCGCAACAGAAGAAATGGAAGCCCTGGGTATTGCCAGAGGCAGGAAAGCTGATTGCTGCTTCTGATTTTTCAACAGATTACCGCCTAAATGCTGGTCTTGAAAAAAAGGGGCTCATGTTGGGGCTGGGAGGCGCAGCTGATCTCTACAGGTTCCAATCTTATCCGGTTTATGTTCAGGCAAGAAAAGCATTTGTGTTCAGGAAGGTAAATGGTACTGTTTTTTCCAGCCTGGGATATAACCTGAAATCCGGAACCGAGACCATATCCAATTGGAATGGTTGGTGGAGGCCTTCAACAAGGGATGTCACTTACCGAGGCGGTGCTTACGCCGAATTGGGACTGGCTCATGCAGTGAGCATACGTAAAAAACATAGGCTTCATTTTTCCGTTTCCTGGGTGATGAAATCTGTTCAGGAAACTTATCCATCAAGCATTTGGAATCCGGTGGATCAAACCACAAGAACAATTACCAACCAAGTAAAGTATAACCTTCACCGAACAGCACTAAGGGTGGGTTGGAAATTCTAAACATAAAAAAAGGGGTTGAATGTTCAACCCCTTTTTTATGCGTTTCAAAGTGCTTATTTCTTGTTGAATGTGTAACGAAGCAACAACTCATGTCCACTTGCTCCACCATCAAAGATGCTGATGGGGTTGATGTAGCTGTCGTATCCATAGCCAAGAGAGAAGTTCTTGTTGATGTTCAGGCCTGCAGACAGCATGTAGCTTTGCCTGGAACGGATACCAACTCCCCACCAGAACAGTTCACGCTCCACCCTTGCACCCGCCTGAAATTCTGCAGCACTGGTGCTGGGTAAATAAATGAGGAGCATGTTGGGAACGATGGTTGTTCCGCCACCCACATCAATCCTGTAGTTGGTATGGAAATAAAAGTGCCTGTACAAGCGACCCTGGGCAGCAAGGGTTTGTGATCCTGTATAAAAATCAAGTTTTGACTGAACCATCTGAGCTACAGAAATACCTACCTGTAACTTTTCGTTGGTGAAAGCCAAACCTAAGCCAGCATCAAACTTGGTCCTGGTTTGTGCACCTGCAAGAATGGGATCATTGCCCAGTGTGAGGCCAAGTTTATTTTTATCAATGCCAAATTGGAACAGCCTTGTTTCAATACCAATCGAAAACTTACCGGAACCATCAGACATGGGGAGATGCTTCGCAAAAGAGAACTGTGCACCTGTTCTGGAAGTTGGGCCTGTTACATCACTGTAAATATATCCGCCCATTCCAATCAACTTGTCTGGAACGGCAAATGATCCGAAAACATTGGTGGTTTTTGGACTGCCTGTGATACCACTCCATTGTGAACGATAGGTTGCTCCAACAAAGTTGGATGATTGCATGCCTGCCATGGCCGGATTGTGCAATACGCCCTGCACATCGTACAGGGAAGAAGTTTGCAACTGCTGTGCAGACGCAGTGGTGAAGACCATGGATAGTGCAATGAGGTATATGTATTTTTTCATGTTCTGTCTTTTGAATTATCTTAAAATGGTTACATCTCCTTTTGTCTGGAATGTCTTTCCGCTGACCAGGTCATAGGTGATCACATAATAGTATGTTCCATCAGGAATTGG
>CANHSD010000205.1 GCA_947463105.1 Chitinophagaceae bacterium | reverse complement strand
TTCTACAACGAAGCTAAAAATGAGAATCGCAAAAACCAATGCCCTTGTTGCCGTTGTAGGAAAAGATGTTACCCTTGGCAAGGATAAAGGTTTTTTTGTTCTTGATGTTCCGGCATCAAAATCAATCAAAGTAAAAATTTTGATTGCCAACACTGGCATAATCGATTTTAAACAACTTTCATCATCAAGCAAAGAACCTGAAAACCTGTTGCCTTATACCCGTGGTGGCGAAGCGCAATATCCCCAGAAATTGGTAACGGCCATTTCGAAAGGGGAGCAGAAGGGTGCATTTAAGGTAGACAGGTTGGAATTGCCCTATCAGAGTCCCTGGAAAAACCAAATGAGATTGAGTGGGATCGACTTTTTGGAGGATAAAAACAAAGCAGTGATTTGTTCAACAGATGGAGATATCTGGCTTGTGGAGGGGATTTTGAAAAGTTCAGGCAATTTGTTGTGGAAAAGGATTGGCGCAGGATTGTTTCAACCTTTGGGCATCAAGGTTGTAGATAAAAAAATATTTGTGACCTGCAGGGACCAGCTTGTTAAACTGCATGACCTCAATGGTGATGATGAAATTGATTTTTATGAAAGCTTCAACAGTGATCATCAGGTAACCAATCATTTTCATGAATTTGCCATGGGGCTTCAAACAGATAAGGAAGGAAATTTTTATTATGCAAAAAGTGGCAGGCATGCCAGAAGAGCCCTCGTGCCACAGCATGGTACCCTGATAAAAGTGAGTAAAGACGGGCAAACAACCAGTATAATTGCAAACGGTTTTCGTGCTGCCAATGGCGTATGCATCAACCCAGATGGATCCTTTCTTGTAACCGACCAGGAAGGTCACTGGAACCCGATGAACAGGATCAACTGGGTTACATCAGAAAATAAATTTTATGGGAACATGTTTGGATACAATCCCTCAAAAGATAGTTCTGATAAAGGAATGGAACAACCATTGGTATGGGTAGAAAAGGATGTTGACCGATCCCCATCAGAATTGCTTTGGGTAGATAGTAAAAAATGGGGACCACTGAATGGAAGCCTGCTGAGTTTTTCATACGGTTATGGGAAAGTATTTATCGTCCCCCATGAAAAAATTGGCAACCAGATTCAGGGTGGACTTTTTGAGTTGCCAATTCCAAAATTTTCTACAGGGGTTATGCGCGGAAGATTCAATCCTTCAGATGGTCAATTGTACGCCTGTGGCTTGTCTGCATGGGGATCAAGCCAGCCAGAGTTGGGTGGTTTTTACCGGATAAGGTACATGGGTGAAAAATCAACCATTCCAGTTGGTCTACATGTCAAAAAAGAAGGTATACGCTTAACCTTTTCACATGAATTAAACATAAGGGATGTGAAAAATGATTCTTCCTTCAAGATCCAAACATGGGATTTGAACCGATCAAGAAAATACGGATCAGATCACTTCAACACGAAATCACTTCCTGTTACCAAGGTTGAAATGAGTGCTGACAGAAAGGAATTGATGCTTACCATTCCTGGCATTAAACCAACATGGGCAATGGAAATCAATTATCAACTCACTGGCAAGAACGGACAACCCATAACAGGAAAGATTCAAAATACAATCTACCAATTGGGGAAATAGACGACCGCGTTGTTTATTGTATCAAATCAACAATGCGCAATGTGCCCATTGGAATTTGCAGGCGGATGCTGCGATGGCGAATGGGAATATCCTCATTCTTTAGGATATCTCTGCAACGCGTCCACCCCTCTTTTTGCAATACAATTTCAACATCACGGTCTGCTGGATCAACGTATCCGGGATCGATGAGTGTGATGCGCAAATGTTTGGCATCCAGCCAAGCTGCAGACCAGTTGGCTTCGCCTTTCACGATCACCGGCAGGTTGGCGGAGGCTTCGCGCAATGCAGCTTCCACAACAGGGCGATATTCCACAGGTCCATATGCCTTGCCCTTTTTGTCATAGAAAAACGCCCCATCGGTTGAAATTTTATTTTTATAGGGGCTGCTGAGTCCGGGGAGTGCCGCATCAGGGACCATGGTCACCATTCCGTAAGGAGTTGTTGGGAGGAAGTTAAACATGCGTCGTTTCACGCCAAAAGCATATCGAGAAAAGTCATGTTCTATCAGTGGAGCCCCGCCCCAGTACCAATCGAGGTGATCAAATACCAATGGGGGCTGCCCTATGGGATGGATGACGCGGGCCCCATTGGTTCCATGTTTCAAAAAGGCCTCAGCTGGAGGTGATCGCATGCCAATGGCTACTCCAGAAAGGCTGGCCAGCTCAGTCCTTTTGGGAATGAATACAATCCCTTTTTCCAGCATATCATAAAAAGGGAAAAGTTGGGTTTCAAGAGATACAGAAAATGGACCCTGATGGATACCATTGAAATAAACATCCGAGCCTTGGGCAGCACTGGATACCATGTTGCGCAGGTGATGTGAAAACAACTGCTGGGAAGACCATTCAAACATGCGTCCAAAACAGGCGTTGTCGGTTTCTGCCCTGCAAGCCCAGCGCTCGAAAACACCGGTCTGCCAAAGCCCTAAACGTCCTGACAGGCTCAGGTCCTGGCTTCGGCTATTGGTTTCCTCCAGGCATGGGACAATGATGTCTTTGAAGCGGGGATCCATCAGTACATTTTGCCAGAAAGGCATGTAAATATTGCCATTCCAAAAAATATTCTTTGTGCGCAGAAGGATTTTTTTCTGGCCATTGAGCTTGCACTGTTCTGCCAAAGGCACGATAATTTTTTCTACAATCTCACGCTCATGCGCGTTGAGTTGCTCTCCCGGCTCGGAGAGTTCAAAACCCCACAAATGTTTGGGTGCTGCTTTGAGGACACGCTCAAAGGTGGAGGGCGACATGTGCATCGCGGTGGTATGGCTGGCCTGTAGGATGAAATCTAAGCCGCTGGACTCCCATTTTTTTACCTGCGCCACCAATTCATCTGCTGTCAGGTCATAATTTGAAAATGCAGAGCGGTCTCTGCACCAAAGTGCACCTGAATCGGGTTTCTGGCCCAATGTTAGGTGTGATATGTACCGCAGGTTAGGCCCGGTGTATTCAGCCCGACGCAATGCTTCAGGTGTCCGATAATGATATTCATCCATGAGCAATATGTCGACTTTCCGTGCAGCGGGCTGATAGGCAGGGGCTTTAAAACTGGCAACCTGAGACTTGAGGGTTTGCATGTTAGCAATTACTTTTGCCAATTTCCCCACGGGCTTGGCTGCTGCAAAATCCTTCTGCCAACCGGGTTTGTCTAGGTGAATGGCCACCACTTCATCACCACCTGAAACCTCGCTGCCACAATAAAGAATTCGGGTGATTGGATCGAAGCTGGCATTTGCATAAGAGAATTGTCCAGTCACCACTTCGCGGCATGAACCATCCAAGTTGTAAACAATCAGGATATTGCCGAACTGTCCAATGATATATTCATCCTGGGGCAAATGAACTGGCACCAATATATTCATCCTGTAAGGGACATCGGGAATGAGTGGGTCAGATGTTGCAAAGCGCTGGTTGCCTTCACCATCGTAAGCATAAATCTTTCCTTTCTCACCCCAACTACCACTGAGAGCGATTTCCTGTTTGCCATCATGATCAAGGTCCATCATGGCCATACTGAAAAATCTACGTCCTGAATTGGGCAAATATTCCCCAACATTGTTTCGGGTCCATAAAAATTTTAACTGTGCCGGGTCCAATAGCGATAATCCCAGTGTGCCTGCCAATGCGCCAGTGGTCGTGGCCATGGCAACATATTCACGACCATCTCCCAGAATATCCCCAGCACGCAAGTGGCGAATAAAGCTGCCTACTGAAAGTTGTCCGCGCAGCTGTCCGGTTGGAGACAAAGCATAAAGCACTTGTTCAACACCGCCTGTCAGAATGATGGAACTACCATCAGGTTGTTTGGCAGCACAAACCTGATACAAAGGGAATTCCTTTTTAAACGACCAAAGGTGTTTGCCATTGGAGTCAATGGCATAAAGAACGCCATCACCAGAGGCCACCAAGACCTCATCCCTCCCATCTCCATTGACATCCGCCACACAAAGATCAAAAGGAAAATTTCCCCCGGTCTGTGTTTTCCAATGCAACTTTCCTTCAGGCGTATGACAAAGTACACTGCCATCATAGGTGGCGCTGATGATCACCCTGTCTTTACCTTGCCCAAAAAAGGCAGGACGCAGATGATAAACAGTATGACCCCCAGTGGTGAAGACACTTACTGCCGATTGAGACAAGCCGACTGTACGAATAAAAATAAGTACTACAAGGCCAACCAGTATACAAATTTTATTCATGGTTATTTTTCCAATCCCTGTTGTGTAACAATCGGCACATATCCTATCTCCATTCCTTTGGGAGGTTTGACAATCAAGGCAGGATCCAAATAGGCAAGCGTTCCAGACATGGGTGGTGGAAGGTATTCGCGTTCTTTTGTCCAAAACCTGTGTAGCAATTCAGCACGTCGCTGCATCTCTTCACGCTCCTTGCTGCTGAGACTGGCATTCAGCAATGCAGGCTGATCAGCGAATCGATACCAATAGTAGGTCAACGTACTGCCATCGCCCAATTTCACTTTGAAGGGCCCTGCTGCAGGACCAGGTGTTTTCCAGCAACTGGTATCTTCTTTGGGCGTTGTATAGACCAGCGAAGTCCTGTCGTCTTCGGCCCTGCCAAAGCTCACCCCGTGAAGACCCGTTTCAGCTGGCACTTCAGTAGCTGCCACCGCAACCCAGGTACCTATTGTATCGTTAGCTGATGTAAGCAGTTTATAATATTCAGGAAGTGTTACGACAGCACCGTTTCCTATTTTTCTTCTACTGATCAACTCACCTTGCCAGCGTACTTTTAAAGTAGCAGCATCAGTTACATTTGCATCCATAAAAGAAGTAATATTCGTCAAGGCGCGTTTTTCTTTTGGAATATGATCACCATAAATTTTCCAGTTTGACCTGACTCCCTTCTCAAACTTTTGCATATGGGCTTTGCTGGTATCAATCATGCCACTGGCAGGTTTTCCGCCTTTGAACCATGCCTCCACATCTTTCCATAGCGCCTCCTTGTTGTACACCATCAACCGTTGCAACAACTCCGAATTGCCATCCGGGCCCACTGGATATTGTGTAGGAGCCATCCGGGCATAGGTATTCCCTTTGGAATCTGTCGCTTCAAAGGAATGGATGTGTTGCGTTTCCATCTGAAAAGGTTTGTTGGCCTTTGATGGGCG
>CANHSD010000204.1 GCA_947463105.1 Chitinophagaceae bacterium | reverse complement strand
TCACCCTGTGATTTGGGCTGGGAAAGTTTGATTACATTGGGGTTGGCCAGGGTTGCCACAATCAAAAAGAACATCAGCAGAATGAAGAGAATATCATTCAATGCTTCTGTAAAAACTTCTGCTTCGCCACGGTATGTTTTTCTGATTTGCATGACCGGTTGAATTATTTTGTTGGCTCCTGAAGAATGTCAAGAAAATCGGCAGCCGCCACTTCCATCCTGTTGGCTGTTTTATCGATTTGGGTATGCAGAAAACTGAAGCCCAAAAAAGAAATCAAACCAATGATCAAACCGGAGATCGATGTAACCAGCTTAACATACAAGCCTCCTGCAATCGTATTCAACACAAACTCTCCAGTAGTATTGATATCAAAAAACAATTGCATCAAACCGGCTAGGGTTCCCACAAATCCAAAGATGGGGGCGGTCCTGGAAATTACCCCCAACACACTGAGGTTTCGCTCCAAGTTATACATTTCAAGCCTTGCAATGCTCTCCATGCTTCTTTCAATCGCATCAATGGGCTTTCCGATGCGTTGTATTCCTTTATCAATGATGCGCGCAACAGGATTGTTGGTGTTCTTTGTCATGGCCCTTGCGGCAGCAATATTTCCGTTGACAATATGATCGCGGATGATGCGCATAAAATTCTCATCAATCTTTCCGGCCTTCCGAATGGCAATATACCTTTCGAAAAAAAAGAATAGCGCAAGAACAAATAGCAACGCCAATGGAATCATGATAGCACCGCCGGATTGCAAAACATCCCAAAGGTGCATGGGGCTGGATGCTTTTGCCGTAGTGGCAGGATCAACCGGAGCTCCTGTAGTGATCTGAAGAAAGTTGATTGACATAAAGGCTGTTTGAACAAAATTATTGAAAATCAGAATGCCAGATGGCGTCATGAAGATGCAACTTTATTTACTAAGAAGTTGGTAAAATTGGCTGGCCCGCTGTATGTTCCCATCGCTGTACCAGCCTTACCAGCACATCAATTGCTTTTTCCATGTCTTGCACACTTACATATTCCTGTTTGGAATGGAGTGCCATTTCACCAGTAAAAATATTTGGACAGGGTAACCCCATGAACGAAAGCCTTGACCCATCAGTACCCCCACGCACAGGCTGAGAAAGTGGGGTTAAACCACATTCCCTGATGGCATCGGCTGCATGCCGAACAACCTCAGGATGTTGATCAAGGATCTCCCGCATGTTGCGGTACTGTTCCTTCACTTTATATTGATAAGTGGCACCGGGGTATTGGGCCATTACCCGCTTGAGAATCTCTTCCAGCAAAGCCTCATGTTCAGTAAGACTGGCTGTTTCAAAATCGCGGATGATGAATTTTATCGTGGCGGATTCTGCTCCTCCCTTGATATCGGTTGGATGAAAAAAACCTTGCCTTCCTTCCGTAACCTCTGGTGCCATGGTATCTTTTGGCAATGCAGCAACAAAATCTGCGGCAATCTTGATGGCGTTCACCATCTTCCCCTTTGCACTGCCAGGATGTGCGATGATGCCGTTGATGATGATGTCAACGCCATCAGCAGAAAAAGTCTCAAACTCCAAAGCCCCCAGTTCACTGCCATCCAGCGTATAGCCGAAATCAGCCCCAAGCTTTTGCATGTCAACATGTTCCACTCCCCGGCCCACTTCTTCGTCTGGTGTAAACAATATTTTGATCTTACCGTGTTGGATGGATGGATCATTGACCAACCGATGAACAAATTCCATGATGATGGCAACCCCTGCCTTGTCATCGGCACCAAGCAGTGTAAGACCGCTGGCTGTAATGATGTCATCGCCAATCTTCTGAAGCAAGTAAGGATGCTCCTTGGTGGTGATGACCTGGGTAGGATCGTCTGGCAGAATGATGTCCTGTCCTGCATATTGCTGGTGCAATATGGGTTTAACATTGTAACCACTGCAATCAGGTGCTGTATCCACATGAGAGCAGAAACAAATCACGGGAATATCTTTATCAGCATTGGAAGGGATTGTTGCATAAACATACCCCCACTCATCCATGTGTGCATCTGCAATCCCCATTTGAACAAGCTCTGCTGCCAGCAAGGATGATAAATCTTTCTGCTTTTCTGTGGAGGGAAAGGAATTGCTCTCAGGGTCACTCTGTGTATCAATGGCAACGTATCGCATGAACCTTTCAACGAGCTGTTTCATATTTTGATTTGAATGCAAATTGATTAAATTTATAAAAACATCCAACATGAAACGCAGGTTAATTGCAATAATTATAGCAGCGCTCATTTTATTCATCTGGCAGTTTCTCTCTCAGGCAGCATTGGACCTGCACAAGGCTGAGCACCAATACACCCCAAAGCAAGATACCATCCTCAGTGTGCTTGCCAGCACGGGATTGAAAACCGGGAAATACGCCATTCCACTGGCTGAACCTGCTTTAGGCCCCGAGGCTCAAATGAAGTGTGCTGCTGAGAATGTTGGAAAACCTTCTGCCATCATCAATTATACCACCTCATCCACCAACGACATGGGCATGAACATGCTCAGGGGAATCTTGGTGAACATCCTCATCATGTATCTTTTCATCACACTCCTAAGCAAAACAAACGTTACAGGATTCAAAAACATACTTGCTGTTTCCCTCACCATTGGCATGATTGGATTCTTCAACCATGCGTATACCAATTATATCTGGTACCACGGCACCGATATTTTCATCGATTGGCTGGACGCCTTCATGGGTTGGGGATTGGTAGGATTGTGGCTGGGAAAATACTACAAGTGATGGGTACGGTGTCCTCTCAAAAATGCATCCACCTCCATCTTCTTCTTTCCTTCGAGTTGAAGTTCTACAATCTGGACCCATCCATCTGCTGCAGCAAATTGGAGCATTGATTTCCCATCTGTCTTGTATTCTCCTGCAGCGAATTGTGTATCAGCAATTGTATAGGATGCCCTATAAATTTTGAGCAGCTTGCCATCAAGGTATGTAAATGCCGCGGGATAAGGGGATAAGCCCCTGATCAGATCGTATATCTTTTTGGCAGGCATATTCCAGTCGATCCTCGATGTTGCTGTATGCAGCTTGGGTGCGGCAGGAATTTCATCCAAAGCGTTTTGACTGAGATGTTCCTGGGGCTTGGGCATCAATGTATTTGAACAATAGTGATCAAGGGTTTGATACACCAGGTTGGCACCAATTCCTTTCATGGTATCATGCAACTCACCGGCAGTCATGGTTTCGGAGATTGGAATTATTGCCTGCATCAACACATCTCCGGTATCAATTTCATGTTTTAGCTTGAATGTGGTAACACCGGTTTCTTTTTCACCATTGATGATGGCCCAGTTGATCGGCGCTGCACCACGGTATTTGGGCAACAAAGAGCCATGCAGGTTGATGGTGCCCATGGGTGGCATGTTCCAAACCAATTCGGGGAGCATCCTGAAGGCGACAACAACCTGAACATCGGCTTTTAACGCCTTCAATTCTTCAATAAAAGATGGATCTTTTAACTTGAGGGGTTGTAGGACATTTAGCCCTTTTTCAATGGCAAATTTTTTGACTGCACTTTGAGAAAGCTGCATGCCCCTTCCTGCCGGTTTGTCTGGAGCGGTGACGACACCTACAACCTGACAACCTTCGGTCAACAGTTTCTCAAGTATGGCAACAGCAAAATCCGGTGTACCCAGGAAAACAATCCTACAATGCTTCACATCCATATTGCTGCAAAGGTAATTGATAAGTTGAGGGATTTGAAGGCTGTTGGGTTAAAATCCCCTAAAATCATGTCTAACGGTAGATCAAATACCTGGCCCTGATTTTCTTGAATGCCATCAAAGCAGGTGCCCAGCTTTTCCTGATTTCATCCTCAGCAATACCGGTCTTGATCTGTTCCATCAATGTTGCATTTCCTGCAAGCTTATTAAAGAAAGAGGCCCGGGCATCACCCGACTTGGGGAGAATGAAGAATTTTTCTTTTTCTGGAAACAAGCGGTAAGACTCGATGAGATAAGAAAGATTCAACCGATTGTTAAGTTTTGCCCGGATGGAGGCTGGCTCACCAGAAACATTCCATCCATAACAAAGCTGATCCTTTAATTTGGGTGCATTGGCTCCAGGCATGGCTTTGGGGGTAAATGCATACATGGTTGAGGGCAAAGTTGGATGACCGAATAGTTGGAATGGCGCTGCTGTTCCTCTGCCCTCGCTCAAGACGGTACCTTCAAAAAAGCAGGTAGATGGATACCAGTAAATGGAAGACAGGTTAGGGAGATTCGGAGAGGGCTTGATGGGAAGGTCGTAAACACTTGCCCTTGAATAGTTCTTGCATGGTACAATTCTCATGGGTTGCCTACCTTCGCCTTTCATTTGGCCGTAAGCTTTTATAGCAGCGGGTTTTAACCATTTTTCACCCACCAGCATTTGTGCATATTCCCCAATCGACATGCCATAAACAACAGGTACTGGCTGCATACCAATAAAGGAACGAAAAGCAGTGTCCAATACAGGCCCATCCACATAATGAATATTGGGATTGGGGCGATCGAGCAGGATCAGGGGCTTCTGGTTGATGAATGCCGCTTCCATGTAGGCCTCAAGGGAAGAGATGAATGTATAGAACCTAACACCAACATCCTGTATATCAAACAGCAACAGGTCAATGTTTTCAAGATCTTCTTTTGAAGGGCCACGCTTCGGCCCGTAAAGAGATACCACAGGGATTCCTGTTTTTTCATCCACATAATTGCCCACCTTTTCACCGGCATCAGCCGTGCCCCGAAACCCGTGCTCAGGCCCAAAGATGAGCTGCACTTTAATTCCCTTTCCCATCAGCAAATCAACCAGGTGCTGATCCCCAACCATGGATGTTTGGTTGGCAAACAGCCCTACCCGCTTCCCTTTCAACAAGGGAAGGTATTGATCAAGGTTGGCTGCGCCAGGTTGAATCAACCCAGGAGCAGTTTGTGCCATTGAGATAAGGATGGTGAAAGTCAGCAACATCAAAAGGATAAACTTTCTCATTGTTTTGGGGCTTTATTTCAATAAAAATAAAAGAATAAAGGTAGTTTTGCCGAATTATTTCTGCTGAAACATCCAGCGCCCAGTGACGTATTTTGTCACTTGCAGGCAGGTTCCCCAGTTGAAATGGAACAATTAAAAAACAAATTATGCAAGTTAAAAGCGGAGACGTAGTAAGAGTTCATTACACCGGCACACTAGAAGACGGATCACAGTTCGACAGTTCAGTAGGACGTGCCCCATTGGAGTTTACCGTTGGTGCAGGCCAAATGATTG
>CANHSD010000203.1 GCA_947463105.1 Chitinophagaceae bacterium | reverse complement strand
CCTTTGAATCTGCTCAGGTCAATGGATTCTTTTTTCCAATCGCTTTTGACAGGGATGAATTCAGTGGCTGTAAATCCTGCTTTGGTGCCCAGTGTGGTTCCCCATTTTTTGTACACCGTATTGAATGATTTTCCACAGTCAGGACTGACCAATATTTCGAGTGTATCCAGATTGATGGCATCGTACAAAGCCGCTGCCAGCATGAATTCCATCGATATTGAATCATAGATGCTGGCATTGATTCTCGGGCTTAGGAGGTCTGCTGTTTTCCCTTTTTCATCGTTGTTGAAATTATCAAAAACCAGGGATCTGCTGCCTGTGTAGGAGGCCTTGTTGGTATTTTTCCAGCCCAGCGTGCTGCTTCCATTTGTCTGAAAGGTCCATCCAACAGGGGGCATGTTGCCCGATTCTGCGGTTTCAACAACGGGCATTGCTTGGATGGATTGCAGTTCAACGGATATGCTGGCGGTATCATTGCCTGTCATTTCATCTGCCCTTGCATTGGGCAGGTCAAGCATGATTTTCAATGCCGATTTTCCTGCAGGGATTGTCAAACTCTTGAGTGTTAGTATAGCTTCCTCTGTGTACGCCAGATTGCCTGTCCACAACTCTTGATTGATTTTGTTATCACTCAACAAGACAGTAATCCTTAACGATTGAAGGACTTCAGTTCCATTGTTTCTGATGGCGATTTTGGGTTGAATGCTGCTTGAACATATGGGGTCACAGGCATTGGGATAAACAATGCCGGAAAGTTTTGCATCCGTTTGGGGATTGTTTCTCAAGTAGAATGAAGACAGTGAAGTGCTCCAAGTATTGGCAGTGTTTCCAATCATCCCGGTAAACCAAAAAACGGAATCATTGGAAGGGTCTGGAGCCATGTCGTTGTAATCTCCCCACCTGTTGGCACTCGTGCCATAACCAGTACCTTTTTTGATGATGGTCTCTTCAAAAGCCATCTGGTTCAATGGATCAAACTGATTCCTGCCGGTAAAAGCAATGGATGCAAAATCGTTTTTGCTGCTGAAGTTATAGGCCAACGCTGTTTGTCCTTTTCCATTTTGCATGATGGACCCCATGAACCTGTGGCGCAAATCGTTGGGGTTACAAGCAGACAGGGCCTGAGGTGCATAGCTGCCTTGTTGATAGAGGCTCCATTCGTTTGTATTGCGCAACTCATACCACCTGATGCCAGAAAGACCATTGCCATTCACATCAACGGTATGGTTGGCCACAATGGATTGATGGGTGCCGAAATTCCTGAAACCAGGCTTGTGCATGATCCGGGTACTGACCACATCATAGCCCTGAGGGCCTGGTGAAGTGGCACAATTCCTGCTGCTGCAAACGATGCTGTTGAATGCAGCAACGGCAAAATTCTTTTCTGATTTGACAATTGATTTTGAGGGGTCTATAAAATCAACCTTGAAACTGATCATGCCAATGCTGTCTGCATCGGATGGCGATGCGGTCAAGACATCATCATTGTAGTATAAAAACAATCCCGGTGTATTGGAGGGGGCGGGATTGTTTCCTGTAAGTGTTACAGGCACCAATGCATTGAACTTGTTGTCAGCGTCTGTCAATCTCAGGCGCTGAACGGTGGGGTTGACTGCACCTGCAATCATCTTGTTTTTATCAAAAGCCCAAACCGAATTTCCCAGATACTGGTCTGAGAAATCCCTGGTTACACCATACCAGGCATCATGCCAATTGCCATACTTGGGATAGTCAGGGAAAAATGGGTCACAATAAAATTCGAAGATGAACCATGCTCCAGTAGGATCGTTGCTGACAGAAACCGCCATGATTAAACTGTTTATCTTGATGCCAGTCCTGGAACTATCGCCAAACTCTGACATGATAAACCTGTCGGAAAGCTGGTCGTACCATGCAATACAATCACCACCACCATTGTAACTGCTACCGGGCAATTGGTCCATATAGGTTTGAGGAAAAAGCGTATTTCCTGCTTTGTCGTAGATGCTGAAAAGAGCACTGCCATTGTTTCCATTGATCATCTGGATGATATGGTTTGGCCCCACTGCAATGCTGGGATCTGCTGGATTGATGTTGCTGAAACCTTGTCCATCCAAAGCCTTCTCAATATAACCTCCATTTCTCTCCATGGGCGTCAGGTTCACCGGCGCATTTCTCAAATTAGATGGCTGAGGCTTTTGAAATCCTCTGGTATCCTTTTGCCAAAGCATGTCTTCTTCCCTGGTTTTTGAGCCATATTGCGTGAACACCAATGGCTCCAGGTCCTGGGCATGGATCAGGCCTTTTTCATCCCTGGTTTTGATCTTCAGCACAGGGTCTGTGCTGTCTGCCCTCCATGATTTGATGGGTATTGTAATGGCAGTGCGTTGCCCCTGGATGACCTCAATGGATACCTGCCCTTGAGACTGAATAGCCAGAAAGAGAATGGTTATCGCTGATATGAGTCTTTTTCCAACCAATGCAATAGTGTACCTGTATAACAAGCAGGTTGGCATAAAGTTAGACCCAAAAAAGCAAATGTTCCTTTAAAATGAACTGGTGCTATCCAAGTGCACCTGCAATGCAAGCACACATCAAACAAGCGATGGTTCCGCCTATCAGGGCCTTGAAGCCGAGCTCGGTGAGGTTCTTCCTTTGACCGGGTGCCAACTGGCTGATCCCGCCGATCTGGATACCGATGGAGGCAATATTGGCAAAACCACACAAGGCATACGTGGTGATGAGGATGGATTTAGGGTCTGTGATCAGGTTTTCAGCCTTCATTTTTCCGAAAGTGATATAGGCCTGGAATTCATTGATGATTGTTTTTTCGCCCAACAATTGCCCCACAGACACCATGTCCCTTTCACTGACACCAATCAGCCATGCAATCGGGGAGAAGAGGTATCCCAGGATCATTTGAAACGACAAAGCGTCGTATCTGCCCTTGCTAAAATTGGCCACCAGGCTGTTGATGCCTGTATAATATCCTACAGATCCCAGCACCCAATTAAGGACATACATCAGGGCCGTGAACACAATCAGGATGGCACCAACATTGACAGCAAGTTTCAAACCATCCGTCGTTCCCAATGAAATCGCATCAAGGGCATTTTCACCGAATTTCTCTTTGGATACGATAATGCGTTCATCAATTTTTTCTGTTTGGGGAAAAAGAATTTTTGAACAGACAATAGCGGCCGGGGCACTCATGATGGACTGACTCAACAAGTGTAAGGCGAAAAAATGTTGTTGTACCGGGTCATTTCCTCCAAGAAAACCAACATAAGCGGCAAGCACTGATCCTGCTGTATTGGCCATGCCGCCAACCATGATGCAGAGGATTTCGCTCCTGTTCATTTTTTCCAAAAACGGTCTTACCATGAGGGGCGCTTCTGTCTGCCCGAGGAAAATATTGGCTGCGGTGGAGACACTTTCTGCACCTGAAACCTTGAGCTTGCTCAGCATCAGGGCAAAGAGATAAACGATTTTTTGAAGGATACCCAGGTAGTAAAACAAAGAAGAAAGGGCTGCGAAAAAAATGATGTTGGGTAGTGCCTGTATGGCAAAAGTATATCCCCAGCTTCCAGAGGCATCCGCCAGGTTGCCAAACATGAACTCAATTCCCTTGTGTGCAAGGTTGATGATCTCTACAAACTTGTCAGAAAACCACTGTATGACGATCCTGAAGAAATTATATTTTCCCTTTGAGAGGACGCCAATGGCAAAGCCAATCTGGGCGATGATGCCCATAGAAACGAGTTTCCAATTGATGGCTTTTCTGTTATTGCTCAATACGTAACACAGGCCAATCAAAAACATCATTCCCAGCAATCCACGGCTCAGGTTTTCCCACATCATAGCTATGTCAGTTTGGTTTATTGGGCAATATACAATAATAATCAAGACCTCCGATGCATAACCCTGTTTCTTGCCATGTTATAAAGCTCAGTAATGTCTGGAGAAATATTGAAGCGGATAACTATGAAAATAAATGCTACTATAAAAATTACTGATTTGAGGATGAGGTTGATCCAAATGAAATCATGAAACGCGATGCTGTACAATGCAAATGTCAGCCCACCGGCTACAAGTATCGTCAACCCATTTCTCCAGGAAAAAGGTTGTAAGGCATAGATCCTTTTGATGTAAAAAAAGCGGATAAAATTGAAGAGTACAACTGCAATGAGGCTGCCTATGGCTGTACCAACAATGCCATAGGATTTGGTCAGAAAATAGTTGAGGAAGATGGAGACGACTACAAAAAACATATTGGTCAAAAGATCTATCATCCAATGTTTTGAGAGCTGTAAAATCTGGGTATTCATTCCTGTTCCCAGGTCAACCAATTTGCTCAGCCCCAAAATAAGCATTAGCATCGACATGCCTGCATAGTTTGGCCCCAGCACATGGATAAAAGCTGGAATATTAAGGATCACAACCCCAAGAATTCCTGAGGCTATCACCAGCAAATTCAAGGCGGTTTTCTTATAAAGCCTGTCCAGCTTGGCAAGGTCCTTGTCTTTCCAGGCCTGGGCAATCTGGGGAGTTGCAGCTGACACCATGCTTCTTTGTGGAACATCCATGACCGTTATGAGATAGGTGGCAATGGTAAAGATGGCAGCATCTGCCAGTCCACCGGCAGATTGAGAGGCTATGATGATGGTATCATTGGTCTTTGCTACTACATTCAGGATGTTACCCAGAAAATAGGCTCCTCCGAATCGGGCCATCATGCCAGAAAACTTAAGGGTCACCTTGCTTTTTTTGAATACCAGGTTAAATGATTGGCTGCGCATCAGCACCCATGCTAAAACAACAACAGGGATAAAGTACAAATAAGCGTATAGTTCAATGAAGATAGTGTAGTCATTTATCAAGCCTAACACCCAGGCGAGGATAACCAGCAGCACAACAATCCTGAACATGAATTCTTTCAAAAAATTGGCGAGAATCGTTTTGCCAATGATCCAGGCAAATACCTCGAGCATGGAGAGTGCCACCAGTGAAATGGTCAATGGAAGGACCAACCAAAGGTGATTGGCGAGAATAGGAGAGCGGCTAGAAAACTTTTTTAAAGCGATGGGCTCAATGTAAGGAAATGAAAAATACAGCAGGGTACACATGATCAGACCAAGTGTAAATACAAGTGTTGGCAGCTCATTTTTCTCCTTAGGCAGATAATGCTTGTAGAAAGGGTAAAACTTCAGCGCCACTGGCAGCGTTCCTGCGGTACAAATCATGGAAAGGATCAATGCAATGTCCATCAGGATCCTTGTAAGCCCAAACTCTTCAGGTGTAAAGAATTTTGGGAAGAGGAACAAAACATTGAAGGCTCCAATCGCAAAGCCTGCGTAGAT
>CANHSD010000202.1 GCA_947463105.1 Chitinophagaceae bacterium | reverse complement strand
TTCTCTCTCCCTGGCAGTGAGATTCTGGCTCAGCTGTTTTTGGGCAGTCTCGGCTGAATTGAAAAATTTGGCAACACGGAGTGCAATTGATGGGGTCATTACAGCCCCACCATTGAATACATCTACTATGCATTGGATAACCTTTTCTCCTGTAGTACTTTTGAGGATATACCCTTCTGCACCGGCTTTTAGGCTAAGGAATATTTTTTCATCATCATCAAAAACAGTCTGCATGATGACCTTGATGTCGGGGTAAAGTTGTTTAATTTTGATGGTAGCAGTAATCCCATCCATTACAGGCATCCTTATATCCATCAAAATAACATCAGGATTACACTTTAGTTTGCTCTCAAAATTGGCACAGTCGGAAAAAGTTCCAACACAATCAATTTGATCATTGATAGTGAATAAAGCAGTCAAACTAACCAGCCTTTCTGGGCTGTCGTCAAAAACCACGACTCGTATCATGAAATAAAATTATTCCATAAAGAGTGAATTCTAAAGACTAATATTAGTGATAGGAATCATGCATTCTACCAAAGTGCCGCCAGATTTAAGCGTTTCAATCGAAAAATGACCATTCAATTGATCAGCACGGTGTTTAAGATTGGTCAATCCATTTCCTTTGTTAAAATCCAAATCTCCGATACCTTTTCCATTGTCTTCAATGGACATCAACAGATTATCGTTGCTCTTCTGTATAGAGAATCTCATTTTACTAGCGCCGCTGTGTTTAATAGCGTTATTGATTGCTTCCTTTGCAAAAAGCAACAAAAGCTTTCTGGCTTTCAAACCTGTAATGCCCGTCTCAATGATTTCATCGATTTCATAGGTGCAGTTAATACCAGCTGCATCAAAAATGTTCACAAAACAATCTTTGATGCGGGTACTCAGCATACTTACATTTGATTGTTTTGTGCTCACAGACCATATTACATCATTAATTTTTTCCATCAGGGTAAAAACATTTGTAGAAATTAGGTCGAGATTTGCCTTTGTTTTAACTGGATTCGATTTAACATATTTTTGTGCAATAGAAGAATAAATGTGCAGGCTGCTCAAAGTGGCGCCAAGATCATCATGGAGATCATTGCTGATATCAACCCTTTGCTGATAGAGCTCCATTGTCCTTTCCAACTCCAAGCGAGTCATCTCCTTGCTCCGCACCCAAAAACCATAAATCAATGAAAACGTAAAAAAAAGGAAATTAATCGTCAAGCCAAGCAAACTGAAAATTGAAACATTCGTCAGATTGGAATCCAACTGCTCTGCTTTATAATTGGGTATCAATGCGATTTTTATAATAACAAACATAAACAATGTGCCAATGGCGACTAACCTGACCCTTGGGTCTCTGATCAAGAGAAGATAAACGACCACATAAGCCTGAACAAGGTAGTTAGCAAAATAAAAAAAGTAAAAAAATCCCACCATCCATTGAGCGGACTCACCCAAAAAGTTTCTGACTGCGTAGAGCCCCGCAATTATAAAATATACGATTGCGAATAATCTCATGACTTTGCGAAAAAAGGCATGTTTGTTTTCTTCACTCAAATACTTTCGAACAAACTCATAGTAAAAAGCTGATGACAAAAACACAAATACATTCCTCACTTCGATGGTAAAAGAAAATCCGTATTGCTGCCATACTTCAGCAATCTCAGGAAACATTACAAACAAAGTAAAAATCAACATGGACAGGCCACACAACATCAAATTGAGAAATTCAATTTTTTTAAAAATAAAAAAATAAAACCCCATCAGAAGAAACTGTGTTGCCATTGCGCCAACCATTACGCTGATAAAATCCATAATAAAAATAAATTATACCCTGTCTACTTCCTCAATTCAATGTTACAACACCAATTCTTCAGTTTACTAAGGTCTGGCGTGACATGCTTACCCAACATCGGTTAACAAAGTTAGTTAAATGATAATAAAAAACTAATATACCAGCTTATAAGTCTTTGCGCTAGTCTTTGATGAAATTTACCAGATACATCAATGTACCATTTGAATAAATGGTTAAATAATAATTGCCATGGGGAAGGGTAGAAAGATCGATTAATGCACGATTTGATATACCTCGAACTGTTTTCAGCAATTGGCCAGATGAATTCAAAATTTTAATCTCTCCATTTTCGGTTAATGTTAACGGTAAATCAACATTCAAATACCATTGAACCGGATTGGGATAAATGACTACCCTATTTGACTGGCCCAGAATTAAATTACTCGTCAAATGATGAAAGATGTTGGAAGTTTCACCAATACATCCCCTGGCAATAAACGAAGCGCTATAAAGCCCTGGCAATGAAATACTTAAGGAAGTACCAACATATGACTTTATCAGTTCATTGTTTCTATACCAAACCGCTTCTAAAGAGGGAACTACACTGAGCTTTCCAGGAGAAGATTGCTCCAACATCGGCTTGGGTGGCAAAGGGACAATCGATACAACTACCGCAGATAAATCACTCTCACATTTGGTCGCCAGATTTAGCCTGCTCATTAAGAACTTAAATGTCCCTGGATTGATCGTCGAAACCTCCACCGTGTTATTAGAGGTTGCAATTGGTTTTTGATCAGGATGATACCAATTATACGAATGCCCAATAAAATTGTTTACTAATTTACTTCCAGGTGCAGAACCTTCACAAATCAGAATCGAATCCAGCGCAGGCTTTAATGGTTTTTGATTTACAACAACCTCAAGTGCCGAAACATCACTAAAACATCCCGTCAAGGTATCCTGTGCAAAACAAATGTATTTGAACAAACCAGGAATTTGGGTAGAGGGGATTGGCTTTATTGTTTCGGCCAGTGGCAACTTAGTGAGCGTATCCACCCATTTTACCACCTGGCCAAAACCTGATGATGCGTTGAGTTGATTTGGATTTTGATATTGACAATAAGATATAGCTGCCACTTGAGGAGCCGGAGGATTTTCCCTAACCAATATTGCGATACTCGCAGTATCACTGCTACAGCCATTTCCATCAACCTGTGCAACATGGAAACTTGTCGTTCCAGTTAAAGATGTCAAAGGTTGTGGATTTTGAGCACCCAAAGATTCCATCTTAACATTAAACCAATTAAGACTGTTGCCACTGGAAGCTGAGGCTTCCAGTTTTGGGGCTTGTGCATTTTTACAAAAAGAATAAAATGTATTGTTCACAAAAGGCTTTTCAACTGCATACAATTGAATAGTTTCAGTATGAACAGTGCCGCCATTTTCAAAAATAACTGCTGCCCTGTAAGATCCAATTTTATCAGGACAGATAAATCCAATGGTATCATTAACAGATAAAACATCATTGTAATACCAACGGACCTTACCACGAAAATCTGTTTTTGAGGCAAGGGAAGAAAGCATCATCAAGCGCACACTTAGCAACTGATTGGTTTTCAAACATAGTTTTTGGGGTTCATTTCCCAAACCACTCATCTCAAGAGGTGAAGGATAATTTGAATTGTTATTGGCTTCAATTAACCAGTTCCCACCAGTAAGTTCAATTTTAACCAATGAAGTATCGCTATCCCATACTGCAAACTTTAGCCCTTGATTTGTAAATGAACCATGCTTCATGATCAGTTCGCCATTCAATAAAATCTGACGGTAACGCCTTGGCAGCTCAAGCACCGCAACAACTTTACTGGGCAAATCGACTTTAACACCAAGACTATTTACCCCATACTTAAAACTCGATTGTATCAATCCCAGAACCGAAGGCACCTTGACTGCGGAGTTCTTTATGGATCCATCCAATGGTCTGATGCTTATTCTTTCATACCCTACCCTGGTTGGCATTATCCCGTGAACATACATAGGCAACAAATAAACTGCTCCACCACTCCAGGCATGATTCGGTGTTGTTCCGCCGAATTCATCATTCGGAATAGACCATCCCTCCCAAAGTGTAGACCAGTTTGTATCCTCCGCCATTAACCCATACCTCTTCTTGATTCGTCTAAGTCCTTCTTCAATGAATCCAGACTTCATCATTGCCTGAATGATGAACTGCTCCATGTACGGGCTGGCATTAAATCCAGTATTGATGATTGACATTAAACCAGCATGATCAACTACTTCAGCAATTCCATTAAGGATGGCGAATGCCTGAACCCTTTCGTCATAAAAATTAACTTCAGTAGACTTGAAACCATTACCTACCAACATGTTTCTTCTTATTGCAGCCCTCAATGCATTGAACTTCATCAAGTACTCATCTGCTTTTTGAGGTTTATCTATTACCACAGCAATTTTAGCCATGGAACTGAGCACGCCAGCATAGAGCATATTGTATAAGCCCTTCATGTCAATCTGGTTTCCCCTGTCTCCCCAAATCCATCTATTTCCGGATACCCGAACATTGATCAATCCATTCGCATCATATTCCCAAAACCCCAAATTCCTGTCCACTTGTGGAAATATCCTTCTCAAAATTGCAGAATCTCCTGTGTTCATATAATAATTCCAAACACCTTGCAGACCAAATGTTGTGAGGGTTTGATCTGGAATTTCTAAATCAGAATTGCCGGCTGGAACAGGTGATGAAAATTCACCATTCGGCTTGTTCCAACCACTCATTTCTAACAACCACTTTTTTGAAAGTGTATGCGAGGAAGTGGATAGCGAATAGAAAGATTGTGCAGTTTGTGACACGATATCGCCTGTCCAAGCGGCCCTTTCCCTATCAGGGCAATCCATGTAATTGTCGCGCATGCTCAAAAACAATGTCCGCTGGCCTTTCTTCCATATCTGATCCAACATTGCATCATCCGAATTGAATTCACCCTCAACTGCTGCATCAAATGAAGATTCGCGGTATTGTAATTTAACCACCTCTATCCCTTTGGGGATTTGGTATATTACTGTTTCCCCATTCATCCATGCGGGAAATTCAAATTCTTGCTCACCGGCTTTGGTAATATATTCACCCCTAATTGTTGGCTCACCCAAGAACGTGAAAATGTTGGTAAAGACCTTTATCTTCAAACCAGGTGTGCTTGTTCTTACTTTTAAAACAGGATGCACCTGACAATTGTATGGTAATTTACCTTCATGGGTAACCATGGAACCCGCATTGATTATATTCATTGAAACATAATCCTTGATTCCCAGATCTTTAAAAAAAGGGATTGGCCTGCTCAACAATTTATTCCAAGGTGGATCACCTGCATTTCCTATTTCAATAGCTTTTTGCATGGGTATTGCTGTCCGTGATTGCCAATTCAATTTCTCCACCCTTGCATCATACCTGATGTTGGATTCTGCCAGCCGGAAATTAGGACTTGGGTCATCCGCTGTTTGGTATGCATCCATCACCATTGCCTCCCATTTTTCTGAAGAAGAAACATCGGCATGGTTAGATGGACAAT
>CANHSD010000201.1 GCA_947463105.1 Chitinophagaceae bacterium | reverse complement strand
TTATCATCAAGGGTTTGAAAGAAAGCATTTTCTGGGCCTTTCTTTTTATTTCACTTTGCATGCTTTACCTGTTCAGGTCATTCAGGATCCTGATCTGCTCCTTGATTCCCAACCTGATTCCTTTGGTGATGACAGCAGGGCTGATGGGTTGGATGGGCATTGCCATCAAACCCTCTACCGTATTGGTTTTCAGCGTTGCACTGGGCATTGCAATAGACATTACCATACGTTTCTTGGTCAATTACAAACAGGAACTACCGCATTTCAATGGCAAGGTCCATGAGACTGTTGTACAAACCATCAGAGAGACGGGGATCAGCATTGTATATACTTCACTGGTCTTGATTGCAGGATTCATCATTTTCGTCATCAGTGGATTCGGCAGCACGCAGGCATTGGGATGGCTCACCTCCTTTACACTGCTGGTGGCAACCTTGACCAACCTCGTTCTCCTTCCCGTACTGCTTTTGCTGGCAGCAAAGAACAAAAGTTGAGGCCCTCATACCTGAAAAGAATCACTTCAAGATCTCAGCGAGCTTTGCCAGAAGCTCTTCTCCCCGTAGGCCTTTGGCAATGATTTTTCCCTGAGGATCAAGCAGTACATTGAAGGGAATTCCTTCAATCTGGTACAAAGGAACCACTGAACTCTCCCATTGCTTGAGGTCACTGATATGTGTCCAGGACAGTCCATCTTCTTTGATGGCATTTATCCAGGCGTCTTTGTCCTTGTCCAACGAAACACCGAGCACAGTAAAATTTTTATCCTTGAATTGCTGGTAAGCTGCCACAACGTTGGGATTTTCCATGCGGCATGGCTTGCACCAGCTCGCCCAAAAATCAACCAATACATATTTGCCACGCAATGATGCCAAAGAAATGGTTTTACCATTTACATCCGGCATTTCAAACAGTGGCGCTTCTTTCCCCACAAGATCCTCTGTTTGCTTGGGTACCGTTTGGTTATCAAGCTCTCCTGCGAGTTTTGCTATTTTCGCAGACTTGGGAAAGCGCTTTGCAATAGCATTGAGTGCAGGCTTGACCTGATCAGGAGAAACCAGGTTTCTTGACATGCCAAGTGCGTAAATGGCAACAGCTGGGGTTTCTGTCGTATCAGCATAATTGAGCAGGAATGAACCTGCCGCTGTAATTTTATCACGGAAACCGGTTTCAAGCACTACCCTGCTGCTGTCCATTGCCTCACCCTTGGCAACAATGGCGTTGCGGATGGAATCAATTTGCTGAAGCCTTGCGTTGAAACCCGAGAGGAGCAACCTGAAAGAATTGCTTCCATCAGAATTGGTTGTGAAAAGCTCGGGGCTTTTAAGGTCTGCGGAAACATTGATGGATGACATGTCTGGAATCACCAGAAAATAAGCCTGTGTTTTTTCAAACCTCACCCTGTACAATGCCTCAGGATCGACGGCGCCACCCTTTAGTGCAAAAACAGCTTTACCCATTTCAGCAACTGCAGTATCCATGGTGATGGGCTCTCCCTCCAGCTCAATCAGGTCAAGATAAACAAACTGCTTTTCAGTATTGCTCAGGATTGTGAAATTGAAGCTGACATTTTTTTCTGTGCGCTTGCAAGAAGCTGCAGCAAGTAAAACCAACAATGCGCTGGCCATCAAGATTTTTTTCATGCTATTGTTTTTAATTTAAATGTGCACTTAGGAGTTCCGTTGTTGTTTTGGGATCTGCCTTCCCCTTTGATATTTTTTTCACTTCCCCTACAAACAAACCCATCAACCCTTTTTTTCCTTTTCTGTATTCTTCTACCTTGTCTGGCATAGCATCCAATACCTGTTGGACCCAGGCGCCAATCTCATCATCTCCTGCATCCTGAAGCAAATTCATGGCAGCTGCCAAAGCCAAAGGATTGGCTTTGCTGTCTTCAAGCATGATGGGCAAAAGTTTTTGAGCAGCAACGGAGAACCCAAGTTTTCCCGCTGCGACCAGGTCCAGCAAATGATGCCAGTTTTCTGAAGAGATGGCAACATCATTCCAGGAGCCGTCAACAAGGTGGAGATGGGCGCGCAGTGGCCCAATCAGAAAATTGGCCAGGTTTTTTTTATGGGGAGTGGAAGCAGCAATTTTTTCAAAAAGATCACTCAGTTCCTTTTCTTCTGTCAATTGTTCTGCATCATAGTGAGAGAGGCCATGCTCCTCAACATATTGGCCTGCCCTTTGATCAGGAAGGGAGGGTAGCGCATTCCTTATACCATCAATAAATACATCGGTGAACGCAAAGGGGGCAAGGTCTGGCTCAGGAAAGTAGCGGTAATCATCTGCATCCTCTTTTGTTCTAATAGAGAAAGTGATGCCCCTGTCTGCATCATAGCTCCTGGTTTCCTGCACAATGGTCTCACCATTTTCACACATGACAGACAAACGATTGATCTCAATTTCAATTGCGTGCCTAAGGTGCCTGATTGAGTTGAGGTTTTTCACTTCCACCCGGGTTCCCAGCAATTGGCTTCCTATGGGCCTGACTGAAATATTGGCGTCACAACGGAGGCTTCCTTCTTCCATGTTTCCATCACAAATTCCTATCCACCTTACCAGCTTTCTGATCTGTGTCAAGTAAGCAGACGCCTCTTCAGCACTGTGCAATACCGGATCGGTGACAATTTCAATCAGGGGAACACCCGCCCGGTTGTAATCCAGCAATGTCAGGCCATCATGCTGGTCGTGAATGCTTTTGCCTGCATCTTCTTCCATGTGTATTCTCGTGAGTTGAATATCACGACTTCCTGTTGAAGTGTTGATGCGCACAAACCCACCACTGCAAATCGGCGTGGTATGCTGTGAAATCTGATAGCCTTTGGGCAGATCAGGATAAAAATAATTTTTTCTTGCGAAGTAATTGTTTTTCTCAATCGTACAATGACAGACCAGGCCCATGCTGATGGCATGCTCAATCGCAGTCTTGTTCATCCTGGGCAGCGTGCCAGGATGGCCAAGTGTAATCGGGCTGACATGTGTATTGGGACCTGCGCCAAATGCTGCAGCATCCCCTGCAAACAACTTGCTTTTTGTTTCCAATTGTGCATGCACTTCAAGTCCAATTACTGCTTCATATTTCATTGCCAGGTCTTCCGACATTGTCATGGTTGATTTCGAATGAGATAAAGATAACGGACCGCTGCATCAAACCAGCGAATTTTTGATGGCAGCAATGGCAGCAGCCAAACCACTCAACTCCTGCCCTCCTGCTGAAGCAAGGGATTTTTGTCCGCCTCCACCACCTTTGATATGACCAGCAACATGGGTCTTGATGAGTAGCACTGCATCCAGGCCTTTTTCAGTAACCAGGGTATCTGAAAGGCCTACTGCTACAGCAGGCTTACCTGCTATATTGGCCGCCAGAACAACAAGGGTATACGAATAGGTGGTCCGTAGATCATTGCACAATTTTTTCAGGGAATCAGAGGAAGAGGCTTCTGTGATGACGCCAATAAAATTGATGCCGTTGACCACTTCTGCTTTCTGCACCAGTTCTGTTTTCAAATACCCCAGCAACCGGTTCTCTGTCTGCTCCAACTGTTTTTTGATCCCAGACAATTCCTCCAGGTGCTGCTCGATAGAACGCACCAGCTCACGGGGATTCTTCAGCAATGCGCTGACTTGCTTTAGCAGGTGTTGCTCTTCTAGGTGTTTATGCTCTGCTGCAACACTGCAAACAGCTTCAATGCGGCGAACACCAGCAGCCACACCTGACTCGGATACGATCATGCATTGACCCAGCGCTCCTGTTTGAGAAACATGTGTTCCTCCACAGAGTTCAATCGAGTATGAAGGATCAATGGTAACCACCCTGACCTTGTCGCCATATTTTTCTCCGAAAAGGGCCATGGCACCCAGATTCATGGCTTCTTCCTTTTCCATTTCCCTGATAATAACAGGAATATTTTCACGGATCTTTGCATTGACCATTGCCGTGACAGCAGCCAATTCCTCGTCTGTCATTTTTGCAAAATGCGAAAAATCAAAACGCATGCCATCACTTGAAACCAATGATCCTTTTTGCGCCACATGGGTTCCCAACACACTGCGCAATGCTGCATGCAATAAATGGGTAAGGGTATGGTGGTTGGTGATTTCATTTCTCCTGTTGACATTGACTGCAGCAAAAACAGCAGCAGCAACTGTTTCAGGCAATGCCGACACTGTATGTACAATCAGGTCATTTTCTTTTTTGGTGTTGAGTACCTCAATTACATGGTCTCCCATGGTAATGGTTCCTGTATCCCCGACCTGGCCACCACTCTCTGCATAGAAAGGAGTCTGCTCCAGCACTACCTGAAAATTGGTTTGCCCTTTTGCTGTTACCTTTCTATACCGCAGCAAATTGGTGCTGCAGGACAATTCATCATACCCAACAAATGCTTTCCCAGTCATGGATGGTTGGGAAACATCAACCCAGTCTTCTACGTCTGATGCAGTAGCAGCACGACTCCTGTTTTTTTGCACCTGCATTTCACGCTCAAAACCCTCTTCGTCTACCAATACTTCCTGCTCCAAAGCAATCAATCGGGTAAGGTCGATGGGGAAGCCATAGGTATCGTACAATTCAAATGCCGCAGCACCATCAATGGTGCCTGATTGTTTTGCCTGTTGAAGAAGATCATCAATTTTTTTCAATCCCTTACCCAATGTTCGCAGGAATGTTTCCTCCTCTTCTTTCACCACTTTAGCAATGAATCCCAGCTGGGCCTGCAGTTCAGGAAAAACCACATTGAACTGCTCAGCCAATCCAGGCAACAATTGATGCAGCATGGGCTCCTTCACATCAAGATAGGAATAATAATACCGCACAGCCCTGCGCAGTATTCTTCTGATCACGTAGCCCGCTCCTGTATTTGATGGCAGCTGACCATCAGCAATGGTAAATGCAATGGCCCGTATGTGGTCGGCCAAAACCCTGAAGGCCACATCTTGTTTTGAGTCTCCGGCAGTATATTTTTTACCAGAAATTACTTCTGTGGTTTGTATGGAGCCTGAAAAAATATCAGTATCATAATTGGAAGACTTTCCTTGCAAAACGCGGACCAGGCGCTCAAGCCCCATCCCCGTGTCCACATGGGTAGCCGCAAGGGGTTGCAGTGTTCCATCCTTCAACCGGTTGTACTGGATGAATACATTGTTCCAGATCTCGATGACCTGTGGATGGTCTTTGTTGACCAAGAGATGGCCGGGTACGGCCGCCCTTTCTTCCTCAGACCTGCAATCCACATGGATTTCACTGCAAGGACCGCATGGCCCAGTGTCACCCATTTCCCAAAAATTATCTTTCTTGTTGCCGAAAACGATATGATCTTCTGGCAACAGTTCCTTCCAAATACCCAAGGCGATGGTGGATGCAGGAATATTTTCCTTGGCATCACCTTCAAAAACC
>CANHSD010000200.1 GCA_947463105.1 Chitinophagaceae bacterium | reverse complement strand
GTTTGACATGGTTTTTGACCATGAAGCAACTGCGGCACGGATGGTATTGGACACGCCAAGATTATCCAGTGGAATCCGCACAGAGGTGGAAATGACATTGATGATGCGGCCCCAGCCATTTTGTTTCATCGCAGGAATAACTGCCTGTGCTAGAATATGGTTGCAAACAAGGTGTTGACTGAAAGCATCCTGAAAGTCCAGCGGGTCTGCCGTTTCTATTGGCCCGGCTGAGGGCCCACCTGTATTGTTGATCAGGATGTCAATGGTATGGTCTTTTGTAATATTGGCTACAAGCTTTTTGAGCACATCAACATCTTTGAAATCAATTGCATGGCATGCATGTGATTGACCATTGGTAACAGGCAGTTCTTTGACGGTCTGCTGAAGGGTGGTCAAATTTCTGGAGAGCAAAATACAAGAGGCTCCGAGCATGGCGAGTTCTATGGCAATCGCTTTGCCAATTCCTTGTGATCCGCCACAAACCAATGCGGTTTTATGTTGTAGGGAAAGATCCATATTCCTTATTGTTCTTCTTCCATTTCACTGCGGATCTGATCAGACAATTTCACCAACACCTTATCAATACGGTGTCCGTCCATGTCCATGATTTCAATGCCAAATCCTTTCCATTCAAAATGTTCACCAGTTTCTGGAATGCGTTCAAGCGTGTGTAAAATGAACCCAGCCAATGTATCAAATTCCTGTTCTCCCTCATTCATCCAATCTGCTTTTTCAAACCTGGTGAGGAAATCATAAAAAGGAATTTGAGCATCTACTAAAAAACTGCCATCTTCTCTCTCAACTATTTCATAATCCTGTAAATCGTGCTGAGGAAGATCTCCTACAATCGCTTCCAACAAATCATTCAAGGTTACCAAACCAAGCAAGGTTCCATACTCATCCACCACAAAGCTGGTGTGGATCTTAGATACTTTGAATTTTTCCAACAGTTGATAGGGGCTGATATTTTCCGGAACAAAAAGAGGATTTTTCATGGTATGCTTGAAAGAAACCTCATCGGGTGTAACATACATATCCTTGATAGAAACTATACCCTTGATCTGATCGATTGATTTGTCACATACTGGATAAACAGAATGCGGCTCTTTCAAGATTTTTTCCCTGATGCTCTGCTCATTGTCATTGACATCAAACCAAATCACATCACTGCGGTGGGTCATCAAAGAGGTAATATTTCTGTCGCCCAAATGGAAAACCCGCTGTATGATTTCCTGCTCAGTTGCTTCAATGGCACCATGTTCTGTTCCTTCATTGATGATGGCTTTGATCTCTTCCTCTGTTACTTGTGAATCATCCGTCTTTACCCTAAATAATTTCATGATCAATGTGGTGGTATTCACCAAAAGCCACACAAATGGATAGGCAATTCTTGAAATCAGCCGCATGGGTGATGCAATGGTCTTAGCAATCTTTTCAGGGTTAGACAAACCAAGCCGCTTGGGAACAAGCTCACCAAAAACGAGAGAGAAAAAGGTGATGATGACCACAACCGCTGCTGTTGCTATGCCTTTGCTGTAGGCAGCAAAAGCAGGCAGTCCTTCCAAAAAAGCAGCTACATCATCAACAATTTTATCGCCTGAAAATATACCTGTAAGAATACCGATGGTAGTAATGCCTATTTGAACCGTGGATAAAAAAGAATCTGGCTTTTGTGCAAGTGCGAGCGCATGTTTGGCCCTTGAGTCTCCCTTGTTTGCCTGCCCCTCAAGTCGGGCTTTTCTGGCAGAAACCAAGGCAATCTCTGCCATGGAAAAGAATCCATTGATCAGGATCAGAAAGAAGAGAATGAGCAACTCGTTCATATGCTATATTGCCGTAAAGATAGGGCCTGCTTGGTGATTTGTGCACCCGCCAGTCCAAAAACTATCCCCAAAAAAGCCCCAACCAGCACATCGGAAGGATAATGGACACCAACATATACCTGGGCGTATGCAATGGCAAAGGCCCAAATGAACAAAAGATTGAACCATTTTGAAATACCCCGCATGGTTGACACAACATAGGTTGCAAATGCAAAATGATTTACCGCATGAGAGGAGGTAAAACTTCCATTGGCGCCACAATACCGGGCAAGAAACCTGATCTGCCCTGCCATGAAGGGATCCCGGCAAGGCCTAGGCCTATCAAAATAGGACTTGATGAACTGGCTGCTAATCAGGTCACAACATGCAATCAGGGATATTGCACCCAATATCCACCAAATGGCTTTTTTCCCAAAAACCTGAAAAGAAAAAAAAACAATAAATACATAAAGGGGAACATGAAAAATGGATTCCCGCAGGAAAAGAAAAAGATCATCCAAAACAGGGTGAATCATTTTGCGATTCAGCAATAGCATTAACTGATAATCAAGGTGTACTACCTGCTGAAAAAAAGACATTTGACCAGAATGCAACATAAACATACTGTAAAATTAAGCAGTATTTCCAGGAAATGGAATATCAAGAAAGTTAACAAAAAGCATTAAGTCTATAAAAACCAGTTTGCAATCATATTTAGTTGATGAAACAGGCTTTATTTTGTAATTTCGCATCCTTAAAATTTTGAATTTGGCATTGATTAAAAGCATTTCAGGAATCAGGGGAACCATTGGGGGGAAACCGGGTGAATCTCTCACCCCATTGGATGTGGTAAAGTACACAGCTGCCTTTGGAGAATGGGCTATGGCAGAGGGCAATAAAAAAATCATCATTGGAAGAGATGGAAGAATGAGTGGTCCGATGATAGCGGGACTTGTTGCTCAAACGCTTGTTGCAATGGGTGCAGAAGTCATCGATCTGGGACTTTCAACAACGCCAACCGTTGAATTTGAAGTGGCCGCAGAAAATGCTGCAGGTGGAATCATTATCACAGCCAGCCACAATCCAAAAGAATGGAATGCGCTCAAATTGCTGAATGACAAAGGCGAATTCATCAGTGCTGAAGTAGGTGCACAGATCCTTAACAATGCAGAACTGGGCAACATCAATTTTTCTTTGGTTGAAAAAGCCGGAAACATTACAACAAAATTTGATCATGCAGACAGGCATCTTGATGCGATAGTATCACATGCACTTGTCAATAAAAATTTAATTGAAAAGCAAAACCTCAAAATTGTCGTTGATGCCATCAACAGCAGTGGCGCAGTTTTTGTGCCCATCCTCCTTAAAAAACTGGGTATTCTAGAACAGAACATCATTGTTTTGAATGGAGAAGTTAATGGTAAGTTTGCCCACAACCCTGAACCATTGCCTCAACACCTGTCTCAACTTTCTGCTGCAGTAATTTCCAACAAAGCAGATCTTGGCATTTCGGTTGATCCTGATGTTGACAGGCTTGTATTGGTTTGTGAGGATGGATCCATGTTTGGCGAAGAATACACATTGGTTGCCGTTGCAGACTATGTGCTTGGTAAAACCAAAGGAGATACCGTAAGCAACCTTTCATCGACAAGAGCACTAAAAGACATCACGGAAAAGCATGGTGGAAAATATCATCCTGCAGCCGTAGGAGAAGTCAACGTTGTGGCTAAAATGAAGGAGGTTAATGCAGTTATTGGTGGAGAAGGCAATGGCGGCATCATTGTTCCAGATTTCCATTATGGAAGGGATGCACTTATTGGCATTGCACTTTTCCTTACGCATCTTTCACAATCAAGCAAAACCGTCAAACAGCTTCGCAGCAGTTACCCCGACTATTTCATCAGCAAAAACAAGATCGAAATGGATGGGACAACCAACCTGACCGTTGTTTTTGAGAAGCTGAAAGAAAAATACAAGTCAAATCCTTTGAATACTATTGACGGATTAAGGATTGAGTTTGACAATGACTGGGTTCATTTGCGGTCCAGCAACACTGAGCCCATCATTCGGATCATTGCAGAAAGCAATTTCGAAACTACAGCCAACAATATCGCATCAAAACTCATCCGCGACATACAGGAGTCATTGTAAACCCTGTTTCGTATATTTGAAAAAACAGGTTAGGATATGGCCGCCAGAATCTACTTTGACAATGCTGCTACCACTCCCATAGATCCGAAGGTGTTCGAGGCGATGACGCCCTATTTCACTGAACATTTCGGCAACCCGTCCTCGATTTATTCATATGGAAGGGAAAACAGGCTGGCCATTGAAAAAGCCCGTAAATCAGTGGCCGCAGCGCTTCATGCCCATCCATCTGAAATATTTTTCACCAGTGGAGGGACGGAAAGCAGCAATACTGCCATTTTTGCGGCAATAAAAGAATTGGGCTGTACCAGAATCATCAGTTCCCCGATTGAACACCATGCAACACTTCATACCTGTCATTTTATTGCAGGCAAGGGTGATGCAAGTCTAGAATTTGTCAACATCCTTCCGAATGGTCATGTAGACCTCAATGACCTTGAACTGAAATTGTCTTCATCATCAGAGAAAACATTGATTACCCTGATGCATGCCAACAACGAGATTGGCAACATCACCAACATCAAGAGAATCGGCGAACTCGCCCAACAATACAATGCTATTTTTCACGCTGACACCGTTCAGACTGTCGGCCATTTTCCCATCAACCTGGCTGAAATAAATGTTGACTTCATTACAGGTGCAAGCCATAAATTCCATGGCCCCAAGGGAGTAGGACTTTTGTACATCAACGCAAAAAATAAAGTGACCCCATTCATCCATGGAGGGGGGCAGGAAAGGAACATGAGGGCGGGAACAGAAAATATTTATGGCATTGTTGGGTTTACCAAGGCGTTTGAGATTGCCATGCAAAACCATGAAGCTGACCACAAAGAGATTGCTGCATTAAAATCATACCTCAAAACATTACTCGAAGAAAATATCAAAGGGGTTGTTTTCAATGGCGATCCGGAAGGAGAAAGTCTCTATACCGTATTGAGTGTAGGTTTTCCAAGAACAGAAAAATCCGACATGCTGCTCTTCAATCTGGACATCAGGAATATCTGTGTTTCAGGGGGCAGTGCCTGTAGCAGTGGCGCCAACCAAGGGTCTCACGTGATCAATGCACTTCAGCTACCTGAACAATCCACAGTGAGATTTTCCTTCAGCAAATACAATACCAGGCAAGAAGTTGAGGCCGTTATAGAGGCGCTCAAGGAACTGGCCTGATCAATTGATTTTTTTCTTGATTTCACTCAAAATAACCAGCGCTTCTAGCGGTGTAAGGTTGTTTACATCAACGCCAGTCATCATTTCCCTGATGCCTGCAAAGACTTCCGTATGGGTATCGAAGATGGAAAGTTGAATACCGGGAACTTCTGGTTTCTGTTCCGATAAAACAGCAATACCTTGCTTTTTTTCAAGCTCTTTCAAGATCTCTTCGGCCCGTTTGACCAATACAGGAGGCATCCCAGCCATTTGGGCAACATGAATACCAAAACTATGCGTACTTCCGC
>CANHSD010000199.1 GCA_947463105.1 Chitinophagaceae bacterium | reverse complement strand
TTTCACCGGCCTTTATACCGTCCTTGAAATTCCTGCTGTATTGATCAACCTTGATGCCCATGCCTTCGAATCGGATGTCCAGGGGAACAAAGTTCTCTTTTTCCAGATCAACAGTTCCCTGGTTTTTGACCTCCACCGTAATGTTGATGCGCTCACGCACTGCAGGTGTAGCGGGATCAATCTTGATATCTGATACAACAAGATCGATGCCTGTTGCCTTTGCAGATGACGCAGGCTTTGTACCGCCCATCTGGTGCATGGAATGATCCATGGCAGGCATTGCAGTTTTCTTTGATTTGCTGGCCTTGATTTGGCTTTGCAGGTGCTTTTTCATCAGCTTGCCATTGTTGGCCGTGAGCACGCAGGCAAATGCATCAGGCATCCACCTGTCTTCCACTTCAGTAGATTTGTTCATGCGTGCAAAAAATGCATTCTCTGCTGCAGCATCAAGCGGTGACTTGGAAAAAAGCAAAAGAGCATTCATCACCACCAATGGATCTTTGTCTTGTAGCACATTGTGCTTCAAAATGGTGGCCACTGAAGCGGCTGAAAAGTCCATCACCTTGATGGCATTCTTTCTGACATCTGCGCAGGGATGTACCAGGGCTGCAGCAATGGTTGCCTCATCCAATGCATTCAATCCTTTCAGTGTCCAGAGGGCATGAATGGCTGGTGCATTGATGCCAATCTCATCCACCGATTGATCTTTGACCAGGGCGATGAGGTCTTCAACAACATCTTTCTGTCCGCGTTCAACCAACATCCGCTGTGCATGCATGCGCCATAACATGTTGTTGTTTTTCAATGCAGCCAAAAGTCCTTTTGCATCTGAGATGGAAAGTGACAAAGGCTTGTATTCAGGAGCCTCCTTATAAGAAACCCTGTAAATCCTGCCGTGCGTGAAATCGCGAAGATCAGTCTGGTAGGCGTTTCCGGGACCATTGTCAAAGCCCTTGGGCGTTGGATTGTGCTGAATAATATAACTGTACCAGTCTGCCACCCAGACGGCACCATCAGGACCCACCTCTGAAAATACAGGAGAGAACCATTCGTCTGCGCCTGCCATCAGGTTGAAGCTTTCCTTGTCATAAAAATCAGTTCCTTTTTTCTGCATGTTGTTCTGGTGGAGAATATGGCCGGTCGGTTCTGCAACAAAGGCGATGCTGTTCCAATATTTTTTAGGGAAGGCCCTGGCCGTATAAAAATTATGTCCGGCAGCTGCGGTAAATCCACCGAATGCATCCACCTGCCTTACCTTTTCAGTGATAGGCTTCATGTCTCGATGGGTATCGGTACTCCTGCTGCCATTGTTGTTGGGTGCATTGAAATAGGCATGTGGAATGGCCATGTACCAGCCATGTGAATTGTTAGCGGTAGAGCCGAACACATCATTGGTTTCATTGAAGGCAAAGCCCCAGGTATTGTTGGATGTACTGGTCATCCATTCCAACTTGCTGCCATCTGCCTTGAACCGGAAAAATGCCTGTCCAAACTGGAGTGTATCTGCCGTTCCCACTTTGCCTTTGAATCCGGAATAACCAACACATCCCCAGATCCAGTTGTCAAATCCATAGTGCAGATTGGAAGGTCCTGCGTGGGTATCGCCCGTTCCGAAACCCGTGAACAGGATTTTCTTGAGATCAGCCTTTCCATCGCCATCTGTGTCTTTCAGGAAAAGCATGTGTGGCGCTTGTGATACAATCAATCCTCCGTTGGCAAATACCATGCCTGTTGGAATGCTCAATCCTTCCGCAAAGGGCGTAAACTTATCTGCCTTGCCGTCTTTATCAGTGTCTTCACAAACCATGATATAATCGCTTCCTCCTTCTTGCTTGCGCTCATTGGGATAGTCCTTGGTAATCAATACATAAAGCCTTCCTTTTTCATCCCAACTCAAGGCAATCGGATGCATCACATTGGGTTCAGCGGCAAACAATTCCAATGTGAAATCGACCGGCACCTGTATGTGTTTCATGGATTCTTCGGGAGTCAATGCCAGCTGCTGGTATTGAATGCCTGGGCGTTGCTCATAGTTGGGCAATTTGGCTGCACGGTACTCAAATTTTTGAGGCGCTCTGGCTACATGCGCCGCCCTTGCTGCATCGTTGACAGACCAGATAATGCCATTGTAGATCAACTCCTGGAAATCAGGAAGCTGCCAGGTTCTTTCATCATGTCCATAGGCGGTGTAAAATACTTTTCCCTTGCCATGGGTGCGCGTCCAGGTATAGGGCTCAGTACTTGCTCCTGGCTTATCTTTCTTCTGATCGGCTTTGATTTCCCTAACCGCCAACACGTTGTTGTCGGGCTGCAATTGGCTGTGCAAATATGTTTCATCATACGCGGTAAATGGTTTGAGCCCCGCCATGACGGGATGTTGTGGCTGGATGATCTGGGCCGTGATGGAATCCATGGTATGCCTCCAAAATTGACCTCCTACAAGCTTCACATAGGCATTAGCGTTCCTGAAACAATAGGACGCACAATGGATGGGCAGAAAGCCCTTGCCCGATGCCACAAAATCCAACAATGCTTTTTCTTCTGCAGCAGGGAGTACATCCCAGTTGGCGAAAACCATCAGGGCGTCATATTTGGCCAGGGTCTTGGGGTTCAAGTCGCCCAAGTCATCTGTATAGGTGATGTTGATGCCCTTGGGGCCGAGTGCCGCCATCAACTGGGGCACCCGCTCGATCGGCTTATGGTGTCCCTTGTCGCCAAGAAACAACACTTCAATGCGGCGCGCCTGTTGTGCGAAAGCAGTCGAAAGGAGAAGGGAGAGGGTGAGGAGGAATTTCATGGTATGAGGTTGAAGGGAAATTATACATTAAAATAATCCGGCAAATGCTTGATCGCGCCGCCTTCCATGGCTGACTCGTGGGCAAGGATGCCTACGGATGTCCAGTTGGCGGATTGTGCGGCATTCGGGAATGGATCGCGGTTTTCAACCAGCGCCATCAGAAACTCATGGGCAAGGTGTGGATGGGACCCACCATGTCCTGCGCCTTGTGTAAAGCTCAGGTGGGTATTTTCGGCCACATCATAAACCCCTTTGGTAGTGAAGTCCCTGATGCCTTCAGGCAGCAAATGTGCATAATCTGGCACTTTTACTTTTGCAGGAATCTCATGCTCTGGCAGCTTTGCCGTATGCACTACATGCTCTTCATCCTCGATCAATGCCCACTCAAATGATTTTTTAGAACCATATACTTCAAAGCTTTCACGGTACTGGCGCGCAACATCAAAAAGTGACCTGTAAACATAAGCACTCAGGTCGGAATTTTTGAACTTGATATGGGCAGACTCTACTGCAAATGGTGAGTTGTGAATCTGTGCAAGTTCTTTACGGATGGTTCCTGAACCAAAACAAGAAACATACTCCGCTTCCAGCTTCAGCAATCCTGCAACCGGGCCAACGCAATGGGTTGCGTAGTGCATGGGAGGAAGCCCAGGCCAGTAGTCAGGCCAGCCGTCCATGTCTTGCTGATGAGAAGCTTTTAGGAACTGTACTTTACCCAATTCACCTTTCTCATACATCTCCTTTACAAACAGAAACTCCCTTGCATACACAACGGTTTCCATCATCATGTATTTCTTTCCGGTCTCTTTACATGCCTTCACAATCTTCATGCAATCCTCTACACTGGTGGCCATGGGTACGGTGCAGGCAACATGTTTGCCGGCATACAAAGCCTTCAAGGACTGTTCTGCATGGTTAGGGATGGGCGAGTTGATATGGACCGCATCCACCTGAGGATCCTTCAGCAACGCATCATAATCGGAATACCTTTTTTCAATACCAAAAGCATCACCAATGGCATTGAGTTTTTCCACGTTGCGCTGGCAGATGGCATACATGTTGGCATGCGGATGCCTCTGGTAAATGGGGATGAACTCTGCACCAAATCCAAGCCCGACGATGGCAATGTTTATTTTCATGTTATATGCTTTTTAAAAATTGAATGCTGTCTTTCACCAGTTGCATTTCAGAATCAAACATGTTCCGCCAGATATTGGCGGCGCTGAGTTTGCTGCTGAATGCCTCTATGCTGACCATGCCCTTGTAGTTGATATCATCAAGCGCAGTCAGGATGTTCTTGAAGTCTACATGCCCTGCCCCAAGGGTTCCCCGATGGTTTTCAGACAACTGGACATGCACCAGTCTGTTGCCCATTCTTCTGATGGCATCCCCAAGCTTGGTTTCTTCAATGTTGGCATGAAAAGAATCAAACATGAGTTTGCAATTGGGGTGGTTGATCCGATCCACCAACGCAATCAACTCATCGGCGCAGGAAACCAGATAACTCTCAAACCTGTTCAGGTATTCAAGCCCAAGCGTGATGTTCATTGCCTTGGCATGCTCCGCCAAGGCAAACAGATTTTCTGCAGCCCAGTTGTTTTCTTCTTCTGTTGATTTGCTTCCTGTAAATACACCAAGTGCTGAATGATAAGGGCCGGTGAGCAGGCTGGAGCCCAATACCTGTGCACATTCCAGGGCCTGCTTGTTTCTTTTGAGGGTTTTATGGCGCATGGCTGGATCCGCACTGATCTGGTGGTGATCAGGGCCATTGATGGTGACGGCAACCCGATCAAGCTCCAATTCATCCAGCTTTTTTCTCCAAGCTTCCCAATGTTTTGGATTGGTATCAAAAATGGGGACTTCCACACCATCGTATCCAGCAGCCTTGATTTGCTCCAATACCGGAAAAAGGGATGCGTTGATCTCAGTTCCCCAAAGCAGCAAATTCATTCCAATTTTGTTGGTCATGGTAAGTTGTTAAGCCGTCGTCAAATTAATTAAAATATGTGAGAATGAGGAATGGACGAGGAATGGAAAAGCACCCTATTCTACCTCAAACGTTTTCATTGCCCAAAAGATTCTATGCCCTTTCAAACCCATTTTGGCCAAATTCCTTAAATTCAACGAACCAACCAACCTGCTCTATCATGTCAACAACAGAACGTTTTACAGCCCTTGATGTATTCAGGGGGATGACAGTATGCTTCATGATCATCGTGAACAACCAGGCCGGCTCCGCCCCGTTTGAACCGCTTGAACATGCTTCCTGGCATGGATTTACACCAACAGACCTTGTCTTCCCCTCCTTCCTTTTTGCCGTGGGCAATGCCATGGCCTTCACCATGCCCAAAATGGCGGGAATGGGCAATGGCAAGGTGGCCGGTAAGATACTCAAAAGAACTTTTCTCATCTTTCTGATTGGATATTTATTGTCCTGGTATCCTTTTGTCAGCATCAATTCCGCCGACGAATGGGTTCCTAAAACAATTGACAAGACCCGCATTTTTGGCGTATTGGCCCGCATCGCGCTCTGCTATGGCATAGCAGCCATGATGATTCATTTTCTATCAAGAAAGGCCGTCATCTTCACCAGTATCGCCATCTTGCTGGGCTATT
>CANHSD010000198.1 GCA_947463105.1 Chitinophagaceae bacterium | reverse complement strand
CTGAACTCCCGCTACCTTACCTGTAATCAATTGTTCTGGTGAGGTAAGTGCGCCCTTGACGAAATCTTTTGTGCCGATGGTTGCAACGCTACCTGTAAGGTCTTTTTTTCTGGTGGTACCATAACCAATCACAACAACATCGCTCAGGCTGGCAGATGCTGAAACAAGCCTCACATCAACGGTGCTTCCAGATGCGGAAACTTCCATGGTAGTAAAACCTGCATAAGAGATGGTCAGTTGTGTTACTGAGGATGGTAATACAATTGAATACCTTCCTGAAGCATCAGTAAGTACAGCCTTCCCGGTACCTTTTGCTGTGACAGTAGCACCAACAAGCGGTGAACCATCATTTGAATCCATAATTTTTCCTGTTATAGTCTTGTTCTGTGAGAATGCCGCCAGTGAAACGGAAAACAGAAACAAGGCCATTAACATGAACCTGCTGATCAGGTGTTTGGTGTTAACAAGCATACTGTTTGATTGATGTGAGTGAATAGAAAATATTTGTGTATTTTTTACGCAAAGCATAAATGGCAAAATAATAGTATTCGAGTTTGAAATCGTTTTCGTGTTAAAAATACACAAATATTCGAATTGCGAAATTAATTGTTAAGAAATCTTGGTGTTTTTTCAGCCAATACAAAACAAAAAACGCTCCAATAGGGTAAATTGGAGCGTTTTGATAGGATGTAAAGTCAAAATTGACTACAAATTTGCCTTTTTATAGACTCCCACCTCACTCATGGCAATGCATACAGGGGCAGCAATACGAAAACGGAGTTGGGAGGTTTTGACCGGTTCACTGAGGTGAATAATCCTACAGGCTCCAATGGAAGTTGCCGCGGCTATTTTGGTCCAGTTGCCATTGATCATGGCATCCACTTCAACAGAATCGATGCGTTGCCCCAAGGGAATATACTCTCTCATCTTGATCAGGTCAAAGGTCTGATCCGAAGTCCACGTCAGGTTGATGTCAGCAGTTTTGACAGTGTCTTCAGTAGCCCAATAAGAGTCTATCATCTGGTCGAGAACAAACATCCCTTTATAGGATTTGCTTCTCTTGTTGGAGACCCTGAGCGTAGCCGCTTGGGCCAGGTTATTTTTGAAACTCTCCGCAACCAGTTTACCAAAACCCTCCAGGGATTTAACATCCTCATCATCTAACAAACCGCGGGTATCGGGCGCAATGCCAAGATCAAGGCCAGCACCCCTCCCCACACTTTTCAGGTAAAGTGAAAACAGCTGTTCAGGCGTCTTGGTTTTCCCTTTCTGCTCAGGATGGTAAAACCAGCCTGGCCTCAAAGGAACATCACATTCTGCTGGCACCCAGTTCTTGCCTCCACGGGTACCAAAAGGATTGACCTCATGATTTAGATTACCGGGGATGGCCTCATTCATACCATTTGCCGGAACAGGGGTAAAAGTGGCCCAGGAGGTTTCACCTGCAAAGCCACTTTCATTGCCAACCCATCTCACATCCCATCCAATGTCACTGAAAAGATTGGCCATTGGCTGCAACTTTCTTGTGATCGCCCAGGTTGTATCCCAGCCATAATACGTTGATCTGTCAATTTTTCTTGTAGCCCTTTCCCCACCATAATATCCGTCTCCCCCATTGGCGCCATCATGCCATGACATGAACAATTCTCCATAGTTGGTATACAGTTCAGTCAATTGTTGCCTGTAAATCTTTACATATTCATGAGAGCCATAAACAGGGTTGTTTCTGTCCCAGGGAGAGCAATAAACGCCAAACTTCAGACCTGCTTTTCTGCAGGCTTGTTCAAATTCTTTTACCATATCCCCTTTCCCATCTCGGAATGGAGATTGACTGATGTTGTAAGCAGCGGTTTTTGTAGGCCAAAGTGCAAAACCATCATGATGCTTGGCAACTAAAACCAATCCTTTTAAACCTCCAGCCTTGAATGCCGCTACAATCTTGTCAGCATCAAATTCTTTTGGATTGAAAATCTTGGGATCAGCATCACCATATCCCCATTCCTTGTTTTCAAAGGTTGTGGGTGTAAAATGAACCAGGCCATAGACTTCTGCCTGATGCCATGCCAGCTGTCTGGCAGAAGGCAGCGCTCCATATGGCTGTGGGGGGGCTTGGGCGAAAATAAAACCTGAGGTCAAGAGTAAAAAGACCTGTAAAATTCTCCTGAAAATTCGCATGGTGCTGAATTTATATTTTTTGATTGAAAAAGCAATTTTCTCAATACCATCAAATGGAATAATTAAATGATAGGCATGGTATAAATTGTTTCTAAAAATATGCTTTTATTAAAATAAATAGTCGGGATTATCTTAAATTGTCGGCATTAACCCAATATAATTTCAAACATGCCAGCTTCTCCCTTTGAACTTGCTAGTCCATATGTAATTGTAACCGGAGGTGCCAGCGGTATTGGGCTGTCCATCGTCAAATTGTTTCACGAACAGGGAGCGATTATTGATGTACTGGACCTGAACAAACCAAGTCTTGAATCCCTTGAAGCCGCGAAACTGGACAAGGATACCGTTCATTTTCATGAATTGGACATTACCAACCAACAACAGGTGAAAGAAATTGTATCCGTCATCGCCATTAAGCGTGGGATTGGTGTTCTGGTAAACAATGCCGGCATCGCCCATATTGGCAATGCCTTGAATACATCAGAGGAAGATTTCCAAAAGATTTTCAATGTCAATGTCAAAGGGGCCTACAATTGCATGCACGCCTGCCTTCCTTTTATGGAAGAGCAAGGCGAAGGAGTAATTCTGAACATGGCCTCGATTGCAGCAACGGTTGGAATCACCGACCGGTTTGCTTACAGCATGAGCAAAGGAGCAATCCTATCCATGACACTGAGTGTCGCCAGAGATTTTATAAAGAAGGGGATTCGTTGTAACTGCATCTCTCCTGCCAGGGTGCATACGCCATTTGTTGATGGATTCATCAACAAGCATTATCCAGGCAATCAACAAGAGATGTTCCATAAACTTTCACAAAGTCAACCCATTGGAAGAATGGGCAAGCCTGATGAAATTGCTACGCTGTCTTTCTTTTTGTGCAGTAAGCAGGCATCCTTCATCACTGGGTGCGACTACCCTATTGATGGTGGTTTTATTCGATTAAACAATTAAACTTAGCATATGAAGCTTTTTAGATTTGATAAGTCCGGCGCTGTTGGACTTGGCATGGTGGATCAACAAGGAAAAAACTTTGATATTTCAGCATCTGGCATGGACCTGACAGAAGGTTTTTTTGAAGCCAATGGCATTGAAAAACTTGCTGCATGGATCAGTGAACATGGAAACAGTTGCAGTGAGATTGCCGGTGAGATCAATTACCTTTCTTGCGTTGGAAGGCCCTCTAAAATCATTTGCGTTGGCCTCAACTATGCCAAGCATGCCAGGGAAAGTGGCATGGACGTACCCAAGGAGCCAGTATTGTTTTTCAAAAGTACCAGTGCATTGGTAGGGCCCAATCATCCCGTCATTATTCCAAAAGGATCCCTTAAAACGGATTGGGAAGTGGAGCTCGCTGTAGTCATTGGAAAGAAAGCCACATATGTGAGTGAAGAAGATGCCATGGAATATATTGCGGGATATTGTCTTCACAACGATTACAGTGAAAGGGCTTTCCAATTGGAAAGAGGCGGCCAGTGGGTCAAAGGCAAAAGTTGTGATAGTTTTGCTCCCTTGGGCCCGTACCTTGTCACCAGAGACGAGGTGGCTGACCCACATCAGCTTCACCTTTGGCTAGACGTCAATGGAAAGCGGATGCAAGACTCCAGCACTTCAGACCTTATTTTCAACATCCCTCACCTTGTGAGCTATATCTCTCAATTCATGACGCTTCTACCTGGTGATGTTATCAGTACAGGTACTCCTGAAGGAGTCGGGCTTGGACAAAAACCTGAACCCTGGTACCTTAAAGCAGGAGATACCATCCATTTGGGTATTGAAGGCCTCGGAGAGCAACACCAAATTGCTATCGCCCATGAGAATTGATGCCCACCAGCATTTCTGGAACTACGACCCCATCAAACATTCTTGGATCAATGATGACATGAAAGTCATCAAAAGGGATTTTAGCCCTGGAGACCTGGCGCCACTGCTCAAAGAGTTGAAATTTGATGGCACCATTGCAGTACAGGCAGATGAAACCATGGCAGAAACTGAATTCCTGCTTGGTCTTGCCAGGAAAAACGATTATATCAAGGCTGTGGTAGGCTGGGTTGATCTACGCAAGGAAGCTGTAGAAGACGATTTGCTGTTGCTCAAATCCCACCAAAAGCTGGCAGGATTTCGGTGCATCATGCAAGGAGCAGAAGATGAAGCCTACCTGAAAAATGCAGTTTTTTTAAAAAACGTTTCACGGCTCAACCAGTTTGATTTTACTTATGATCTGCTGGTATTCCATAAGCAAATGGAATCGTTGATACGGTTTACAGATAAACTTCCAGACAACAGACTGATCCTGGATCATATCGGAAAGCCGGATATCAAAAACAAGGACATCAAACAATGGAAAGAGCAGCTCAGGATTCTCTCTGCCAATCCCAATATTTATTGCAAGCTAAGTGGCATGCTTACTGAAGCTGATGTTAAATACTGGACCTACGACGACATCATGCCATACATGGAAACAGCTGCAGAATATTTTGGCACTGACAGGATCTGCTTTGGTTCAGATTGGCCTGTCTGCCTGTTGGCAGGGAGTTTCAAGCAGGTTCATGATGTGGTAGAACGTTTTGCTGAGCAACTCAATTCAACGGAGAGGGAAAAGATTTTTGGAACCAATACTGCAGCATTTTATAAAATTTAAACATGGATTTACATTTAATAGGGAAAGTGATCATTGTAACCGGCGGAGCAAAAGGAATCGGCGAAGCCATTACAAGGGTGCTTGCAGCGGAAGGCGCATTTCCTGTCATTCTGGGCAGAAGCGAGGCCGACAATAAGGCGCTGCTTGAACAACTTGGAACGGGCGGTCAGGTGAAGGCAGAATTGAATGATCCTGCACAATGCAAGGCTGCAGTTGATCAGGTGCTAATGCAGTTTGGCAGGATTGATGGTGTCGTGAACAATGCAGGCGTCAATGATGGCGTTGGCCTTGAAACTGGTGACTATGAAGGATTCGTGAAGTCTTTGCACAGCAATGTGATCCATTATTATCTGGTGGTGCAGGCGGCCCTTCCTGAATTGATCAAGAACAAGGGCGCCATTGTAAACATTGGCTCCAAAGTGGCAGAAACCGGACAGGGCGGCACTTCCGGCTATGCAGCAGCCAATGGAGGAAGAAATGCATTGACCCGAGAATGGGCTGTAGAGCTGCTCAAATATGGCATCCGTGTAAATTCTGTCATCGTTGCAGAATGTTACACTCCGCTTTATGACCGTTGGGTCAAAACCCTCGCTAACCCTG
>CANHSD010000197.1 GCA_947463105.1 Chitinophagaceae bacterium | reverse complement strand
ACCACCTGGCACTTGATCCTGTACCACCGCGCATCATCCAATCCCCTTCCCAGTTATGAAGGATGAAAGTAACCGCTCGATCCTTGTATCTTTCAAGAAGGTATTTTGCGAGTACATAGATCTCTTCTTCCTCTGCTTTTGCAGAAGCATCAGTTGTCCTGATTCCTGCACCTTCAATGCTGAGGGCAATGGTGCTGAAAGGCATGTCAAAGCAGGTTTGCCAGTAAGGATGCCTGGCCAGATCAACAAGTGAAATATCCTTGTCTATATTCCAGTTTGAATTGTAGGGATACCCTGATCCGGTTTTCCTGAACCAAAGCTTTACAACTCCGTACCCCATTGCTGCCATTTTTTGACAACCTTCAATAAGGTAGGGCTCTTTTGTAAAAAAATATTTTCCTGCTACATGGGTAGCGCCCAACTGGTGCTTGATGTTTGTTGGAATTTTAGCCCCATTCAAGGGTTGATGCTTGGATATGGTTGACAGTACCTGTGCATCCGTCATGGAATACAGCTCTGCCTTTGTTTGTGAGCATATTCCTCTTCCCAAAAAAAGACAAAAAAGCAATGTTCCAATTCTTTTCATCCAATGCATTTTCAAAGTTTATAACGCAATAAAACAAAAGAGGGGTGCTGATGAATCAGCTCCCCGTTCTGCCATTTACTGTATATGAGAGAAAATTTTAAAAAACATGTTTTGTTTACAGTGTGATTTTTACATTAGGGGCATAATTATGCCTGATCGTGCCAACACCTGCCACATCAGCCAGTGCCCCTACCCTGAAAAAATAATCCCTTCCGGCTGGGAACAGGCTTGCATTGGCTGCAAGGTCGATGGTGAGAGTGATCAAACCATTGTCAACTGTTTTGGATGGGGCATATGAAATTGCAGAACTGCCTGTAACACCAAATTTAGTGGCCTCACCTACATAAACATCACTGAAGGCATATAAACGCACTGCTCTGACTTTTACATTTGGGGAACCTGCTTCAAGATTAAAAGTTGCAGTAACTTTTTTACCTGCTGCATCATACGTGATTTTGCAATTGTTGATTCTCAAAAAAGGATCTACTGTAAAATCAAGCTGATTCTCGCCTGGCTTTATGGTATAATTAAGCAATGAGACGGGAAAGAAATTGCTGTTGCGCAACTGAAAATCATAATTGGCTGCAAAAACCAGGTTGTTGCGATACTGTCCGTCATTCTTTATCAACCAACGTTGCAGCACCTGTGTAGGATAACCCAATTCAAATGCTTCAATGCTTGAACCATTGATCAACTCCGTTTCAACAGGCTTACCCGTAACCTTGTCTTTGATTGTGCCATAAACAATTGCATCAGGTCCGGGCATGTTGTCTTTTTCGCAGGAAGAAAACATTGTTGTCAACCCCAGTGCATATATGATAAATAAAAATGCTTTTTTCATTGCTGGTTTCTTTTCGTTTTAAAATTGTGGATTCTGTACCAATTTATTTGTAGCTACCCCTGGGATAGGCCTGTAATAATCCCTTGGCTGGAAGTTTCTTCCACCAGATGTTTCATCATAGAAATTATTGGCACGAACAAATATATACTTGGGAACTGCTGGGCGCAGGTCAATCATAGGAACAAGAATGCTCCTTTTGGCAGAGGTGAACATTGTATGCGCATCTCTTCTCCTGATCAGATCCCAGTATCGCCTTCCTTCGAAAGCCATTTCCACCTGGCGTTCTTTAAGGATGTTGTTGATGGTGGCAGGAATATTATCAGTGTGGCCAGCCCTTTTTCTCAATGCATTTAAATAGGTTGCTGCAAGTGCTGAACTTCCTTTTCCACTCTCAATCGCAGCTTCAGCGTAATTGAGGTATACTTCTGCCATCCGCATATCAATAAAATCCAAGGTGGAACCAAAATAAGTACCTGGAACTGTTACCCCCTCCTGCAAAAATTTCTTCTGAAGGAACCCAGAGATGGAATAGTTCTGGTTGCTTGAACTACCGATATTGAAAAAGCCTGAAAATCCTGTTGCGCCATTGGGTGAGCTGGCTCCCAAAGACCAATAAGTTTTACCATCCTTGCCCAGGGCACTGGCATTCGAGTAAACCAGTTTAGATCCATCTTGCCTGATCATTCCACCCTGCATGATGATTTGCACCCCTTTCCAGGTAGAGCCTGGCAAAATGATAGTGGCATGCAACCTGGCATCCTTGTTTGCAAATATCTCAGACAATGTATTGTATTGCTTGAAAGGCTTGGTTGCATCAACTTTGGTAGGATCAGCAATAACATCATTCTCGTTGTTATCGGACCTCGTAGATAGCTTAACACTTCGACCCTGCCCATTGTCGGTATAATCCTCATAAACATCAACAAGGTCAAGTGACGGACTTGATCTTCCATAGAAAAGACCACCCGGGTTTGTCTGTGAAGGATTGAAGTACATGTCAGTAGAGTGCCCCTGCAACAAGGTAGTGGTTCCATCGATGTATCCTTTTTTGAAAATCACCTCAATGTCAGCAGCAGTCGGGTTTTGGAAAATATCCTGGAAATTCTTGGCTGCTTCTGTTCTATTTGCAGGCGTAGGCCTATACAATGCCTTACCTGAGCTGTTGATCACTGCTTCAGCTGCCGTAATACACTGCTGATAATAATTATCTGCATCAGCAGGCGTCATTCCACCTGCCATTTTTTGGGTAACGGCATCACCCGTCAGGGTTGCCTTGTTCCAGTATTTGGCAACAGAAGCGGCATGCAGTGCTGCCCTTGATTTCAAGGCAAGTGCTGCCCATTTTGAAGCACGGTATGGACCATCAACTGCAGAATACGAAGCTGGCATTCCTTTTGAAGCTTCCTCTAATTCATTCAATACATAATCCCATGTTTGCTTTTCAGTGCTGCGCGGTACAAACAGATCAGCATTATCTGTTCCGGGCTTGTATTCCAAGGACTTCTCAATGATGGGCACGCCACCATACCTTCTTGCCATTGTAAAATACATATAGGCACGGATGAATCGACACTCTGCCACAAGTGCTGATTTTTGTGCGGCAGTAAGGGTTGTTACCACTGGGAGCTGTTCCAGCAATTGGTTTGTTTGGCGAATGCCATCAAAGCCCCAGTAATTTTCATTCACAGGGCCAATCCCTGAACCAGCTGAAAGGCTTGCTTCATCGGTCAAATATGCAGTTCCAAATCCTGGCTCAATATAATTATTCCCAGGAGTACGGTGGTAGTTAAAACTGAGACCCGGATTGTATTTGTAATCCTCAACAGGCATCTTGCTGTAGAGATTGGCCAACAATGTCTTTACACCATTGGGATCTGTTAGCAATTGCTCAGCTGGAACCCTGTCCAATGGCTGCACTTCAAGGTATTTTTTGCAAGAGGAAAGGGCAAGACCTGCGATGATCATGCCGGTATATATAATTAGTTTTTTCATTACATCAATCATTTAAAAGTTAAGGTTGATTCCAAAGTTGAAAGACCTCATGAGGGGATAAGTAAGGTCTGCCTGATAAGCTCCTTCTTCCTTCTCAGGATCCAGATTCTTTGCCAGAGGATTGGCGAAAGTGAAGAGGTTGAATCCATTCACAAAAACCCTAAGATTATCAATCTTTATTCTTTTGGCAAATTGTGGAGCAAGCGTATAACCAATCTCAGTACTCTTCAACCTCACATAGGATGCGTTCAACCTCCAACGGTCAGTAGTCAAAGCGTCGGTTGTATTGTTGAAGTTGGACCTGAGTGCAGGATATTCTCCCGAAATCCATTTTGCTGATGGATCATAAGGGTTCATGCTGGGATCTTCCAAACGCCATCTGTCCATGTATTTTTCCCACATTCCCGGATAACGTCCATATCCCCAGACATCATTGGGAGATGCAAAAATCGAAAACAATGCAGCACCTTGAAATAACATATTCAGGTCAAAAGCACCCCAGGCCAGGTTGATTGTTGCTCCGTATTGCAATGGCGGATTACCTGCAAAACCCTGGTATTGACCGGACCAAAATTCAGGCAGTTGATCATCGCCATTGATAATGCCGTTTCCATCAACATCCTTTACTGCAAAACTACCAGGAAGCATCATCGAGTTTCCTGCTGCACCGCCCATAAGAGGAGCTGTCTGGTATTGGAGTAGGTCTGTATATCGTCCGTCATACAAATAACCCCACTCACGCCCCAGTACACGGCCACCGGTGCCCCATGTATCTTTCCATTTTTGCATGGTGCTTGCATACGGGGCTCTTTCACTATATACAAGGTATTTTCTTGCATAGGTCATGTTAGCAGTTACCTCATAGCGAAGCTTGCCTATTTTATTTTTATGGGATACCATCAACTCAAATCCCTTGACCATGTCTTTGTTGATGTTTTCCTGAGGAAATGAAGCCCCAAAAGTATTGGGAACTGACTGGATTTTTGTAGCCAATAGACCATTCCTGTCTTTCTGGAACCAGTCTGCCACAAGGCCGAATTTGCCATCCCAAAGACTAAGGTCAATACCAAGATTAGCTGTATTGGTTTTGATCCAGGTAAGGTTTTCATTTACTACGCCAGGAGGAACCATTCCCGAAGTAAGGGCCCCATTGTTGAATATGTACCCTTGATCAATATTTCCATACCTATACCCCAGATAATATTCAAAAGGATTGCCCTGGTCAGCACCCATCATTCCGTATGATGCCCTGAGTTTGAGGTTGGAAATCCATGATGCATTGTCGCGAATGAAATTTTCCTGAGAAACTCTCCATCCGGCTGAAGCAGATGGGAACATTGCCCATCTTTTTCCTGGAGCATAGCGATAGGAGCCGTCTTCACGAAAAGCAACTTCAAGTAGATATTTATTCTTGAAATCATAATTGAAGCGACCAAGCAGTGAAAGGTATTTCTGAATGATCCTGTCTCCACCATTTTGTGCATTGGTCAAGGTTCCCTGATTGATGATGTCCCATGTATATACATCGGCATAAAAACGAGATGCATTGATGATGTCTGATCTCAATGAGCGCATCTCGCCAACTACAGTTGCGCCAACATGGTGATTTTTTGCAATCGTTGTTTTATAATTTGCACTTGCCTGAACCACGGCCCTGCCGAACTGTGTCATGGTATTGACATACCTGTTCTGCCCCCTCAGGGTTGCAGCATTTGTACTGATGTCGTACTGATTATATGCTCGGGCAAGGTTTGACCAGTTGTTGTTGTTTCCATCGTAAGCCGCAAGCAATCCGAATTTCAATCCCTTGACTGCAGGCAAATCATATTGGAGCTCTACCTGTGTTTGATACTGTACATTGCTCCACTTCTCATAGCCTGAAATTGCTTCAGATGCCAATGCATAAGGATTGGTGAACTCAGGTGGTATGCGGGTAACATTGTTTGTTCCCGGAACAAAAGGTGAAAAAGCACGGTCAGCTATGATGAGGGGTT
>CANHSD010000196.1 GCA_947463105.1 Chitinophagaceae bacterium | reverse complement strand
TCCTTTGACTGTAAAGGATGAGGCTGCATTGTATGGTCCCCGCAGTTCCAGAACAGATGTCGTGAATTTCATCCTGAGTGACCTGGACCTTGCAGTGACAAAACTGAAGAAAAAGTCTGAAGTACCGGCACAACGGATAAGCCGCGATGTGGCTTTGTTGTTAAAATCCAGGGTAGCACTTTACGAAGGCACCTGGCAAAAGTACCATCAAAATGATGCATTCAAAGGAACGACGGATGGCAAGGCATTTCTTACCGCAGCTGCCAATGCTGCAAAAGCAGTAATGGATGGGGCAATCTATAGGTTGACCACGGGCAATCCCAATCAAGTGTATTATGAGCTTTTTAATCAAGTGAACCTGCTTTCAGATCCTGAAGTCATGCTTTGGAGGGGTTACACTTTTGCATTCGGTAGCAATGCACTTCAGACCTGGCCCAATGGATCTGGTTATACCCAGGATATGGTTAACCTTTACCTGTGTACTGATGGATTGCCTATAAGCGTAAGTCCGCTGTATCGTGGTGATAAGGATATAAGAAATGTAGTCATGAACCGCGATCCAAGGTTTGTCCAAACGGTCATGAACCCAGGGGACCCTGTTTCGATCAATTTAAGAAATGACACTTCCAAGTATCTGCTCCCTTTGTTGGGAGGCGCACAGACGGGTCCCACTGGATACGAATCACAGAAATGGCGCCGTCCTCAGTTTGACCCTACAACAAACGGATTTAGTGGAGAAGTACCGTACATTATTTTTAGATATGCGGAAGCCTTGCTCAATTATGCTGAAGCAAAAGCTGAATTGGGAGAATTAACCCAGGCTGATGTGGATTTGACGATCAATAGGCTGAGGGCGAGGGTTGGCATGCCCAACATGACCATCGCCTCTATTCGTACTGATCCCAGCTGGCCGGATTATGGCTATACGCTGAGTAGCGTGCTGCAGGAGATCAGAAGAGAACGCGCCGTTGAGTTGATGGCGGAAGGCTTTCGACGTGATGATATCATGCGTTGGGCTGCACATAAGTTGATTATTGGTAAAAGACCCAAGGGTGCTTTTTATTCAGATGAATTAAAAAAAGCATTTGCAAATTTGCCGGTAGATGCTGCAAACTTTCTTGATCCTTACAGGACTTCGCTTGTTGGACCTGGAAGTACCTGGGGATTCGATCCTGCTAAGCATTATCTTTTGCCCATTCCGATCAACGAGATGACATTAAATCCGGCCATTAAACAGAATCCTGGCTATTAGTCGATACCAGTTATTCAGAACTATTTACTTTTTCTAAACATAACCGCCTGTTTCAATGAATCAGGCGGTTTGTTTTTTATCTGAACATCAATTGCTACAAAATACTACCTATCGTAAGCGTTAATCATTGAAGCATATTTTTTTGATTAATCTTTATATCGTAAATTAATTTTTAAAATAAAAACCTATAACCAATGCCGCAAGAATGGAGTATAAACTGTATGGTTTCAGATAGGTTTTCCTTTTTGCGGTCTCATAAAAACTGCAACAGCTTTTGAAAATTATTAATTTTACGATGCCTGCCAAGATTGGCAAGTCAATACATATAAAGGAAGATAAGTTACCTTATTTTTATCCTCACCTGCATCGCCATGTTGAAATCCAAATCACCTGGGTGCTTAGTGGTGAGGGTACCGTTGTAATCGGGAATAACATGAAACCCTTTCAATCGGGTGATTTGTTTGTTATTGGAGCCAATCAGCCTCATTTGTTCAAAAGCAATCCATGTTATTTTGAGCCGGATAGCCGAAAAAAAATTCATGCCCTGAATATATTCTTCAACCCGGAAGGATTCATTTCACAGCTGCTCAAGTTTCCTGAAATGAACAGGATTAAAAAGTTTATTAAATCGAGCAACTATGGCATCCAGGCATCTGAAAAAGATACGCCTAAATTGTTTGAATATTTTCTTAAAGTCATCAATAATGAGGAAGGATTTATGATGGCCTATTTTATTGAGATGCTTCAGGCAATGGCCAATTTAACCCAATGGGAATATTTTTCGACAGAATCTTTTGAGCACATGTTTACCGATACGGACGGGTTGAAGATGAATGATATTTTCCGTTATACCATGGATCACTACAAGGAAGAAATTTCTCTGGACCAGATTTCAGCCGTTGCACACCTGGCGCCCCAATCTTTTTGTAGATATTTTAAAAAACACAGCGCTAAAACGTATACCCAATTTTTAAATGAGCTGAGGATCAATGAAGCATGCAAGCGTTTGATGGAAAAAAGGTTTGTTTCTATTGGTGAAATTGCCCATCAATGTGGTTTTAACAGTGTGGTTTCTTTTAATCGTGTGTTTAAAAGCATCGTTTCTAAAACACCCCGGGATTTTATAAAAATGCATGAAAAAAAACTGCCCCATTCATATTTTGATAGGCCCAACGAAATGGTAAATTATAATTCATCACACTAAATACATTATTATGGCATCCTTCCCCAGCATTTTTAATGACGTTATTGGGCCTGTGATGAGGGGTCCCTCAAGTTCACATTGCGCCGCATCTTTGAGAATAGGACGATTGTGCAAAGATCTGATGGGAGGCGCTATATCACATGTATTGATTGAATTCGACCCTAATGGTTCTCTTGCAACGACACACAAGAGCCAGGGTTCAGATATGGGTTTGTTTGGTGGATTTTTGGGATGGGAAGCTTATGATGAGCGGCTGCCCCAATCGGAGAAATTTCTTGAACTGGAGGGCATTCACGTTGACATTGAAATTCATGATATAGGTGCTGATCATCCCAATACCTACAAGCTTACCATGAGCAATAAAGAGGAATGTCATCGCATGACTGCGATTTCAACCGGAGGTGGAATGATAGAGGTAATTGAAATTGACAACTGCAAAGTATCCCTTGCAGGAGATTATTATGAAACACTTATCTATTGTGACTTTGCAGACAATCTCATTCCCTATCTTAAAAATACAGTTGCCTATGATGAAATCATTTGGCATGAAACCAATGATGATGGGCTTTGCTTTCTTGAAATAAAGGCCCAACAATTCCTGGATGAAAATATTTTTCAGGAAATACTCGACATGAGTGAAGTTAAGTACATCAAAAAACTATCACCCGTTCTTCCGGTTTTATCCAGAAATAATTTGAAGGTGCCGTTTATTTCAAGTGATGAAATGCTTGCTTACAACCAGGATAAAAACCTGTCGCTTTGGGAATTGGCTATTGACTATGAGTGCATGAGGGGAAATATTTCCAGGGAAGAAGTATTTGAAAAAATGCGGTCTATTGTACGCATCATGCGCAATGCCATTGATACAGGATTGGCCGGAACCAGTTATGATGATAGGATTTTGGGCAGTCAATCTGTTCAGTTAAAAGAACAACTGACAAAGAAGCGCTTGATGGGCGGTGATGTGAACAACACCATCATCATGTATGTTTCAGCCATCATGGAGGTAAAAAGCTCCATGGGTGTTATTGTAGCCGCACCCACTGCTGGGTCCTGCGGCGCTTTGCCTGGCGCAATCATCGGAATGGCAACTTCATTGGAGTTGTCTGAAGAAGAAATTGTAAGGGCCATGCTTGCTGCCGGGCTGATCGGGGTCTTTATTGCTGCACATGCCACATTTGCTGCAGAAGTGGGGGGATGTATGGCTGAATGTGGTTCAGGCTCAGGAATGGCAGCTGCTGCATTGGTGGGCATGGCCAACGGAAGCCTGGCACAATCCCTTTCTGCTGCTTCATTGGCCTTGCAGAATGTACTCGGATTGATTTGCGACCCGATAGGAAACAGGGTAGAGGCTCCTTGCCTTGGAAGGAATGTAATGGCGGCAACAAATGCCGTCTCCTGTGCAAACATGGCCTTGTCTGATTATAATCACCTGGTTCCGCTGGATGAAGTAATTGAAACAATGCAAAAGGTTGGCAACGAAATTCACCATACCCTGCGTTGTACAAATCTTGGAGGCCTTTCCATTACCAAGGCAGCTAAAGACATAGAGCAACAACTGGAAAATCAACCCCAATCATTTTTCAAAATTTGTTAAACCAACATGTTTGAGAAGAAAGTATATATTGAAAGAAGGAAACAATTGCAACATGCTGTTGGTAGTGGCCTGATTTTACTGTTGGGCAACGAAGAGAGCAGCATGAATTATAAGGATAATCTTTATCCTTTCAGACAGGATAGTAGTTTCTTGTATTTCTTTGGAATTGACAGGCCAGCATTGACAGGGATAATTGATATCGACAATGACAGTGAAATTCTTTTTGGGGATGATTTTTCAACCGAAGAAATGATCTGGACCGGGTATCGCGAACCCTTGAATCTGCTTTCAGGCAGCATTGGAATTTCAATTGTCAAACCAAAAAAAGATTTGTGGTCATTTATACGATTGGCAACAGAACACAAAAAGAAGATACATTTTTTACCACCCTACAGACCCGAACAGCAGAATCTATTGGCTGATGTACTGGGCGTTTCATCGGGGTCGCTGTCAGGAATGTTTTCAATCAGCTTGATCAAGGCAATTGTTGCACAGCGTTCTTATAAATCAGCTGTGGAAATTGAGGAAATCAACCGGGCTGTAAACACTACTGCCAGTATGCAACTTGCAGCGATTACCATGGCAAAGGCAGGGATGACTGAAGCACAAATTGCAGGGAAAATGCAGGAAATAGCCATTGGAGCAGGTGGCAATCTTTCTTTTCCTACCATTCTCACGCAGCAGGGCCAAATTCTTCACAATGGTTTTAGCCATTCCCTTTTGACTGAGGGAAATTTGGTTCTGAGTGATTGCGGTGCTGAAACGGGAATGCACTATGCGGGCGATCTTACCAGAACTTTTCCGGTGAGTGCAACATTCACGCCTGCACAAAGGGATATATATGAAATAGTACATCGTGCACATGAGTCTGCTGTTGCGTTGCTGCAACCCGGGAAACCATTCAGGGATATTCATTTGCATGCCTGTGAAAAATTGACGGAGGGTTTACAAGAGTTAGGGATAATGAAAGGGGATGCAAAAGAGGCCGTTTCCTTGGGCGCACACGCATTGTTTTTCCCATGCGGCCTTGGCCATATGATGGGTCTGGATACGCATGATATGGAGAACCTGGGTGAACAGTATGTTGGTTACAATGAAGAAATAATAAAAAGCACTCAGTTTGGTTTAAAATCATTGCGACTGGCGAAACCGCTGGAAGAAGGATTTGTTGTTACGATTGAACCAGGCCTTTATTTTAATCCATCACTTATTGATGAGTGGGAAGCAAACAATCACTTGGGATCCTTTATCAATTATGATAAACTAAAAGCGTACAGGAACCTGACTGGAATCAGGATTGAGGAAGATTTTGTCATCACGCGAAATGGCAGCAGATTGTTGGGAAATCCATTGGCCAAAACGGCC
>CANHSD010000195.1 GCA_947463105.1 Chitinophagaceae bacterium | reverse complement strand
AGAAAAGCACCATCCCAAACAGGAAAAGCAAAGCAGTTCTGAATTCACCAACAGTGGTTTTGCCATTTTTGGAAGGCCATTTGTTTTTGGAAAGCAAAATATTTTCTATCAACTCAAGGTTGGTACTGGACAGCAAATATTGATTGGTGGAAAGGGGAATAAAAATGGTGTTGCTGTATACGCAATAGCGGTGGCTGGCCTTTCTGCTGGTATGACCCGTCCATATTACATGGAATTCTCAGCTCCAGGAGGAACAGAAAAAATTAAGTTTACAGAGGCAAGGCGGTCCACTTTCCTGAGTGCAGACAGGATCATTGGAGGTACAGGTCTTCAAATGGGATGGAATGAGATGAAGTTTTCTCCAGGTGCTTATGCAAAAGGTGCGCTTCGATTTGATTGGGCAAGGTTCAACCAGGTTGTTTCTGCCATTGAAGTTGGTTTTGGTTTCGATTATTATACCCAAAAAATCGTCCAGATGGTGGACAATCCCGGAAAGTCATTTTTCCCTACAGGTTCCATAGGATTGGTTTTTGGTAACCGCAAGTGATGTAACTTCGCACTTTATTTTTCCCATGAGTTGTGATGTAAATACTGCAGGATCCATTCCTGAACAAAAGCAAAAAAAGCCTGATTGGTTAAGGGTTCGTCTTCCTGTAGGCGAAGGATACAAACATGTTCGATCCCTTGTTGATACCCATAAATTGCATACCATCTGCGAGAGTGGAAACTGCCCGAACATGGGAGAATGCTGGGGCGCAGGTACCGCAACTTTTATGATCCTTGGAAATATTTGTACCAGAAGCTGTGGTTTCTGTGCAGTAGCTACTGGCAGGCCTGATGCTGTTGATTGGGATGAACCACAGCGTGTCGCGGAGGCCATTCACCTCATGAAAGTAAAACATGCTGTCATTACCTCTGTTGATCGTGATGAATTGCCTGATGGTGGTAGCAATATCTGGTTCAATACCATCAAAGCGGTAAAATCACTTAATCCTGACACAACCCTTGAAACCCTGATACCTGATTTCAAAGGAATTGATGATCAGATCCAAAGAATCATTGATGCTGCCCCTGAAGTGGTATCTCATAACATTGAAACGGTAGAGCAACTTACGAGAAAAGTGAGGATCCAGGCCAAATATTGGAGAAGCATGGAAGTGTTGAGAAAATTGAAGCAAGGTGGCATGAGAACCAAATCAGGCATCATGCTTGGATTGGGAGAGCAAAAAGAGGAAGTCATCCAGACCTTGAAAGACTTGGCTGCCAATGGAATTGATGTAGTAACCATCGGCCAATATCTTCAACCAACAAGAAAACACCTGCCTGTTCAGCGCTTTGTTCATCCGGATGAATTCAATGAATATAAGGAAATTGGATATGGATTGGGAATCGATTATGTTGAGAGTGGCCCACTTGTTCGATCATCCTACCACAGTGAAAAGCATGTTATTTCTGGCTACGGTAAGATGGCTTGGGCAAAAGAAAAAGCATTGCTACAATCCAACTGATTGTCATAGCTCCAGTAAAACTGCTTTCAATTGATGATTACTTATCCCAGGCCAATGCGCTGGCGCCAAGTATAGCAGCATCTGATTCTTTGAGATGGCTTACAAGTATCTTGACCTTGTTTTGGAATACCTGTATCAGGTTTTCTTCCATGTGTTTTCTGGTAGGCTTCAAGATCAAATCTCCGGATTTGGTCAGTCCCCCAAACAAGATAATGGCTTCAGGGCTACTGAACATTACAGCATTGGCCAAAGCCAATCCTAAAATTTTTCCTGTGAATTCAAATATTTCCAGCGCCAGTTTATCTCCTTTGATGGCAGCATCGTAAACCACTTTTGAATCAAGGGTTTCCTTGTCGGCTGTTCTCAATAAACTATCGTCGGTAGTATTTTCAAGCATTTCAAGCGCTGTCAGCCTTACGCCGGTGGCAGAAGCATAGCTTTCCAAAGAACCGCGTTTGCCTGTACCCTGGTGCATTCTTCCATCAGGAATCACAATGGTATGGCCTAATTCGCCGGCAAAACCATCATGACCATACATCAACTGACCATTGGCCACAATTCCACTTCCAACACCTGTTCCAAGTGTAATCATGATGAAATCACGCATTCCTTTTGCTGCGCCGTACATCATTTCACCGATGGCTGCCGCATTGGCATCGTTTGTTAAGGTAACAGGCAGATGGAATTTATCACTCATCATCTTCGCGATGGGAATGACGCCGCTCCAGGGTAGATTTGGAGCATATTCGATGTTCCCGGTATAGAAATTTCCATTGGGTGCACCAACCCCAATTCCCCTGATTCTTCCAATTCCACCTGCTTTTTCAATGAGTTCACCCAAGTGACCATGCAGTTCATCGATATAACCTTCTATTTCCTTGTGTTTTTTGGTAGACATTTCTCCAGAGAAAAGCACGTTTCCATCTTTGTCTACAATCCCAAATTTTGTTCCTGTTCCTCCGATATCTATTCCAATGGCCAAAGGTTGATGTACACTCATTTTATCTTTTTGAAAAAATCAATAAAAAAACAGCCACTTTTCAGTGGCTGCCAAGATACAAATAAATCAGTTCAAATTAATGGGATGCAGCAACTTGTGCATCAACATCCAGGCCCTGTTTTTTCAGTACAGACCTTGTTTGAATAGCATGCCATGCCAGGTAAGCAAAACAGGCCAATGGAACAAGATATGAGAGTTGGGTGAAAGTAAATACGTTGGCGTCACCAGAAGGATCCAGGTCGATGATTGAACCCTGGGTAGGAGGAATGATGGCTCCGCCAAGGATCATCATGATCAGGAATGCTGAACCCTGGCTGGTGTATTTTCCTATACCATTGATGGCAAGGGCAAATATACAAGGCCACATTACTGCGGTACAAAGACCGGTGCTGATGATGGCATAGTTGGCCAGCATGCCTGTGGTTGTAATGGAAATCAGCATGGCAACCGCAGCAAGAACAGAAACCGTGAGCAATAATTTTACTGGCTTGTCTTCTGCATAAAGGAAAGCAATGACTGCAATGGCTATGCAAATAGGATACATGGCAAATTCACTGATTTCATTTCCTTTGATGATGTTTACAAGGAGAATTAATCCAAAAGCAGCAAAAGGCACAACAATCACAAGGATTCGCTTGACCATTTTGCTGAAGTTGAATACACTGACAGCACCTGTCCACCTTCCGATCATCATTGATCCCCAATAGAGAGAAATCAGATGGGAAATTTGAGAGTCTTCCTTGCCGCCAAAAGCATTTTTCTTGAGCAAAGCTCCGAAGTTGTTGTCAATGGTCACTTCCACGCCTACATAAATGAAAATGGCAATCATTCCCAGCACCAGCTGAGGGTAAGCCATGGCTCCCCATCCTACAGGATTCTTTTTTGCTGTAACCATGGTCCAAAAAAGAATAATCAATATAATGACCAGTGAACTACTGATGATGACACTTTTCTCAAGCCCAGTAACCGTTTTTGCCCAGTCTGCGAACAATACAGGAAGGAAGATGGCACCGATAATCAATAATACATACATTGCCTTGGGACTTTTTTCCAGTTTCTCATCCGAAGTAGTCTTGGGCAGCTTTGCATAGGCAAAAATCAGGGCTGCAATGATGAACAGTCCTGCAAGGAAGAAATAAAGTGTTTGGATGTTCTCAATAGAAGCAGACTTGCCACTGTCGAGGCTTCCGAAAAGCAGATAGCTCACTACCAGTGGTCCGAGCAAGGTACCAAATGAATTTACGCTACCTCCCATGTTCAGCCGGTGAGCACCAGTTTCTGGAGATCCCAATCCGATGGCAAAAGGCTGTGCAGCAGTTTGTTGTAGCGAGAAGCCTAAAGCAATAATAAAGAAGGAGACAAGTACCAGTCCAAAGGTTGCATTCCCAGAGCCACTGATGTATGCAAGTGCGAGGGCACCTACAACGGAAATCAGCAACCCGTAAATGATTCCTTTTTTATAACCAATCTTGTTCAACAAGTCGGTTCCAGTAATGGTGGAGAAAACATAAAGAATCAACGATCCATAAAAATAAGCACCATAAAATGCAGAACCGATCAACTGTGACTGGATCTGATCAAGGTTAAAAAAAGTTTTGCAAAATGGGATGAAAATGCTGTTGGATGCAGCTACAAATCCCCAGAAAAAGAAAACGATGATCAGCACACCGAATTGAGACCACTTTGTTTGTTGGTTCATATGGAAGGTTGTTTTATGAAGGCTCAAAATAATTATATTTATTTACCTACAAAACTTTTTGTTATCAACAATTGCATTTGATTTAGTGGTAAATTTAAAAAAATCAAAGGAATCCAAGATGGACATCATACATATAAGTGCAGAATGTTATCCTGTGGCCAAGGCAGGTGGCTTGGGTGATGTGGTGGGTTCGCTTCCCCGATTTCAAAAAGAATTAGGGCATCATACAAAGGTTCTAATGCCCATGTACAGGACTGCTTATCTATATAAACATGATTGGGAAGTGGTGCACAAGGCATCCACCAATCTTGGCCTTTGGGGCTTTGATTACACCGTGATCAAAGAAAAAACCAATGCACAAGGATTTGAATTGTTTCTGGTTGACATCAATGGGTTGCTGGACAGGGAAAAGGTTTATGGATACGACGATGATACGGAGCGTTTCTGTGCTTTTCAGATTGCGGCAGTTCATTGGATGAATGCATGGGATGCACTTCCACAGGTGGTTCATGTGCATGATCACCATGCAGCCCTTGTACCTTTCATGATGCAACATTGTTACGCATTCAAAAGACTTCAATATATCCCTACAGTTTTAACCATTCACAATGCACAGTACCAGGGATCCTTCAGCTGGGATAAAACACTGTATATTCCTCAATGGGACAGTTGGAAAAGAGGGTTACTTGAATGGCAGGGTAGCATCAATCCTTTGGCATCTGGTATCAAATGTTCTTGGAAAATAACTACTGTGAGCAATTCCTATCTCCATGAACTCAGGTACATGAGCAATGGGTTGGAACCGTTGTTTGAATATGAAAAAGGCAAATGCACAGGCATTTTGAACGGCATTGACTATACTGTTTGGAATCCAGAAAATGACAAATACCTGACTGAACATTTTTCTGTCCATGATGCTGACACTGGTAAGGAAAGGAACAAGCGTATGCTCTGTGAAAGATTCGGATTGGATCCCCAAAAACCACTTTTTATATTTATTGGCAGGTTGGTTGGAGAAAAAGGTGCAGACCTGCTGCCACAGGCCATTGCAGACAGTTTCAAATTCATTGGAAGAAAGATGAATTTTCTGGTCTTGGGCAATGGAAGTGAAGCAACAGAATCCCAGTTAACAAAGCTACAATCAACTGCCCAAGGTGATTACAATGTTTTCATTGGTTATAATGAAACACTGAGCCACCAAATGTATGCTGGAGCTGATTTTCTCGT
>CANHSD010000194.1 GCA_947463105.1 Chitinophagaceae bacterium | reverse complement strand
GTTTCTGTTGCTTTCGCCCTGGTACCATATCGCACCTTTGATGGCATAAGGAATCAGTGGTGCAATCATTGCATTGTACAATCCACTATAGGCTGATTTTCTTTTTTCATCTGCCTTCATCAGGCCCTGAACCAGTGTATCATTGGCCACCATGGCCTCTTTGCTGATCCATTTTTCAGCAGGCGTTCCGCCCCATGAAGAGTGAATGATGCCTATCGGTACATTCAATTTTGCCTGCAGGTCGCGGGCAAAAAAATACGCCACAGCAGAAAACTCCACTACGGTACTCGTATCACAAACCTTCCAATCGGCCTTGATGTCTGACTGCGGTTGGCTGTTTGTTTTTAACGGGATGGTGATCATCCGGATATTGTTGTTGGCTGCATTTTTTTTCTCTTCCAACCAGTTGGTGAGGAGTTGCTGTCCTCTCCTGGGCCCCAGTTGGCGCTCCATGTTCGACTGACCACTGGCCAGCCAAACTTCGCCGACCATGATATCGTTCAGGGTGATGGTATTGTTGCCCTGGATGGTCATGGTGTAAGGGCCTCCTGCTGGGATGGGCTCCAATGCAACTTCCCATTCCCCATTTTTTGCAACAGTGCTGACGGTCTGTCCATTCATGGAAACGGTTATTTTTTCTCCCTCCGCAGCGCTGCCCCAAACGGGTATTTTGATACCGCGCTGCAAGACAGCATGATCATTGAACATACCGTTGGGTTTTACATCAGCGTTGACCGAGGAGGCACAAAGGGATAGCAAGAGTGAAATGGCAAGAATCTTGTTCATGGTTTTGTTTTGGAGCAATAAATGATTGATGGGACTAGAGTGCAGCCAGCCTGATGTTTTTGAAACTGCAAGACATTTCATTGCCGGGATGCAACTGAAATCCAACAGGGCCGGATGCTGGCATGTTGTCTGAAGTATAGGTCATCACTTCATTGCCATTCAACCAAACAGTGTAGGTGCTTCCTACCACCTTTACCTTCATGGTATTCCAGTCTTTCAGCTTCAGGATATCTTTCACCTTGGCCTCAACAGGATAGCCTTTTTTAGGAATATAGGGCGATGCAGTAAGATCCCTTTTCAATGATCCGGAAATGCCAATCTGGATCTGATCGTGTTCAGAACGCAAAAAAATTCCGGAATCAACGGTACCATCACCCATCAGAAAATCAGCCTGGATGATGAAGTTTTCATACTTGCTTTCTGTCCACAAAATGCTGCCTTTTTTTTCAGCAGTGCTCTTTACAAAAAGCACTCCATCGTTTACTGTCCACCATACATTGTTGGCGGGCTCAACCCATCCTTTCAGGTTTTTTCCATTGAATATTTTTTTCAATTTGGGGTCTTGTGCCTGTATTGAAACAATGACCATCAACAGTAAAAAAGAGGCAAGTAATTTTTTCATTGGATGAATTTACGCAATTCAAGATAATTTGAAAAGAGACATTCAATTGGTTTTTGTCATAAATTTAGAAATGCAACAATCATCGAACAACTCAAGAAGATCTTTCATCAGGTCTGCCGCAGGCAAGGCTGCAGTCGCCGCCATTGCCCCATCCGCATTCGCAATGGCCGAAACAACAAGCGCTGCATCCAGTAACTCTCGCATCATTGGTGCCAATGACCGCATCCGCATTGCGGTATTGGGTATCAATGGCAGGGGCAAAACCCATGTTGAAGAGATTATGGACCTGGCATCAAAATCAAATGTTGAAGTGGTGGCACTCTGCGATCCGGACATGAACCTTTTAAAAGTTGCTGCTGCTGATTTTGAAAAGAAGTACGGCAAGAAAGTAGCGATAGAGCAAGACTTCCGGAAGCTCTACGATGATAAAAACATTGATGCCGTTACGCTTGCCACACCCAACCACTGGCATGCACTGCAAACCATCTGGGCCTGCCAGGCTGGGAAAGACGTTTACGTGGAGAAACCCGCCACGCACAATATTCACGAGGGCAAGAAAATGATTGAGGCGGCCTACAAATACAACCGAATTGTTCAACACGGTGTGCAGCTGCGCAGTTCTGTGGCCATCCGCGAAGCGGTCAAGCACCTCGAAGAGGGCCTGATCGGAAGGGTATACATGTCTCGCGGATTGGTATACCGCAGGAGGCCAGACATTGGCAACAAAGGCATCTCCCCGATTCCTGCGGGACTGAACTACGACCTTTGGTGCGGTCCTGCTCCGATGCGTCCTTTCAGCAAAAACCTTGTGCATTACAACTGGCACTGGCATTGGAACTATGGCAATGGCGATGTGGGCAACCAAGGTATTCACGAAACCGATCTCTGCATGTGGGGATTGGGAGTAGACCAGCTTCCGGAGCGCATCACTTCCATGGGTGGCAAGTTCCTTTGGGATGATTGCAAGGAAGTACCAGAAGTACAGACTTCTATCTACCACTATCCCAAGCAAAAAAAGATGATCCAGTTTGAAGTGCGCCACTGGAACACCAATCTTGAGGATGGCGCTGGTGTAGGCAATATTTTCTATGGCGAGAAGGGATATATGGTGGTGAAGGGCTACAATACCTATGAAACCTATCTGGGTGAAAAAAGGGAAAAAGGACCAAGCCGTTCTGAGGGCGGTGAATTGGGCCTTCATTTCCAAAACTGGTTTGATGCCATCCGCGCAAGGGACATGAGCATCCAGAACGGACCGGTTCAAACAGGACACCTGTCTTCATCACTGGCACATTTGGGCAATATCTCTTATCGTCTTGGGCGTCAACTTGAATTTGATCCAGTGGCCGAAAGGTTCATCGGCGAAGGCGAGAATGAAGCCAATGCCATGCTGAGCCGCGATTACAGGGCACCGTATATTCTTCCCGAAGTAATCTGATGAGCCGATGATATTGATATAAGCATTAAAAACATACTGTTCAGTTACCCCTTAACAACCAAAACCAACCATTATGGGATCCTTGCAAACGATTGACTTTGTCGTATTCCTCATTTATTTTGTCATTGTGTCCAGCTACGGCTACTGGATCTACAACAAAAAGAAAAAAGCAACCACTGATACCAAAGACTTTTTCCTCGCTGAAGGCTCCCTTACCTGGTGGGCTATCGGCGCTTCGCTGATTGCCTCCAACATCTCTGCAGAACAGTTCATTGGAATGAGTGGCGAAGGGTTTTTTCTCGGCATTGCCATTTCTGCCTACGAATGGATTGCCGCACTCGGCCTTGTCATCATTGCCATCTGGTTCATTCCGATTTACCTGAAGAACAAGATCTTCACGATGCCACAGTTCCTGACCACCCGCTACAATGATTCAGTGGCTTTGATCATGGCCATCTTCTGGTTGTTCCTGTACATTTTTGTGAACCTCACCTCCATCCTTTATTTGGGTGCTGTTGCCATCAATGGATTGTTGGGTGGAGACTATCTTCACCTCATCATGATCATGTTGATGCTTTTTGCAGTGATCATCACCTTGGGCGGCATGAAGGTGATTGGATATACCGACGTAATCCAGGTTGCGGTCTTGATCATCGGCGGTCTTGCCACCACCTATATGGCCCTCACGATCGTAAGCGATACCTTTGGCTCGGGAGGAACTGCCCTGGCGGGATTGGCAGACCTGATGAAGCAGGCACCTGAACATTTTCACATGATCCTCCCTAAACCTGCCGTAACCTCTGCCACGATTGATCAACCGGTAAACCTGGAAATCCAGAAATATGTGGTGTTGCCGGGCATTGCCATGTATTTTGCAGGACAGTGGATTTTGAACCTCAACTACTGGGGATGCAACCAATACATCACACAAAGGGCCCTGGGCGCGGATTTGCAGACTGCCCGCACCGGTATTCTTTTTGCCGGCTTCATCAAACTCCTGATGCCTGTGATTGTGATGCTTCCAGGTATCGCAGCCTATGTGCTGTTCAAGAATGGCCATCTCCCCCAACTCGAAGGTGGTAGCAAGGACGGGGCCTACTCCGCGATCCTTGGCTTTCTTCCCGCAGGCCTGAAAGGCCTTTCGATTGCAGCACTGACTGCAGCCATTGTTGCTTCTCTTGCCGGCAAGGCCAACAGCATCTCCACCATTTTCACGCTGGATATATTCAAAAAATACATCAGCAAGGAAGCCGATGAAAAGAAACTGGTCTGGACGGGCCGCCTGGCCATTGTTGCCTCCATGTTTGTCGCATTGCTTTTTACCTGGAAAGATTCCCTGGGCATTGGCGGTGAAGGCGGATTCACCTTCATTCAGAAATACACTGGCTTCATCAGCCCTGGTGTTTTTGCCATGTTCATCCTGGGGATGTTCTGGAAACGCACGACCGGTACAGCAGCCCTGGTGGGTGTGGTGCTTGGCTTTTTGCTGGCCATCTTCTTCAACAACTATGCCGTAGGCATTTTCGGAAAAGAAACCCTGCTCTACACCGCATATGAATACCAGAAAATGGAAGGCGGTATCGTCAAGACCGTGGTTGAAATTCCATTCCTGATCAACATGGGATGGTCTTTCGTCCTCACCGTTGGCACCATGGTGTTGATCAGTTTGGCAGGCCCGAAAGTGAATCCAAAAGCATTTGAAACAGACAAATCAATGCTGAAGCTGAAGCCGCAGACCATTGCCCTGATTGTGGCCACCCTGATGATTCTTGCCGCATTGTATGTACGATTCTGGTAAAAAAGACCATTTTGTTTAAGCAAAAGCCTTCCAACCTTGGAGGGCTTTTCTTTTTTCGTGATTAATTGGTCACCTTTGTGCCCATGCCGCAGCCATCATTCTTATTGACCACGCTCAATGCCAAGTACATCCACATGAATCTGGCGATCAGGCTGCTGTACGAACTGAACAAGGCGGACGAAAGGTTGACCTGGAAGGAGTTCACGATCAAGGAAAACCCTGACGAGATTGCAGCCCATTGCAGCAGTTTCGAAGTGGTTTGTTTCAGCTGCTATATCTGGAACATCACCCAGACTTTGGCCGTGGCTGAAAAAATCAAGGCCCTCAACCCCCATGCCAGGATCTTGCTGGGCGGTCCGGAAGTTACTTACGACTGGCAGACCCTCATCCAACTGGATTGTATTGATTTTATTGTTACCGGTGAAGGCGAAATTCCTTTCTCGGCCTTCATAAAACAATATCCGCAGGTTGGGTCCATCAACAACATTGTATCCAAACAAAATGGTGAACTGATCTACCAGCAACATGGGATCAACTTTCCGCTGGATGAATATGCAGGCACCAATCCTTACCAGAACGACGACCCTGAAACCCTCCGCAACCGGGTTTTGTACATTGAAACCTCTCGCGGCTGTCCTTACAAATGCGAATTCTGCCTGGCCAGCCTGGACAATGGCGTCCGCTACCTGCCCACCGAGCACATCAAGAGCAATCTCCTCTACCTGATGACCCATGGACGGGTGATCAAATTCCTTGACCGCACCTTCAACGTCAAAAAGGATTTCACGCTGGATATTTTCCAGTTCATCCTCGACCATGCCCGTCC
>CANHSD010000193.1 GCA_947463105.1 Chitinophagaceae bacterium | reverse complement strand
TTGAAGAAATAAGTTTTTACAACCATCGAAGCCACTAAACTCTCGAAATCCGCTCTTGAACACAACATTCAATAGTTTACTGTCTTACATGTCTTAAAATAGTAAAAGGGGCTCAAGCATTGCTTGGCCCCTTTTACTATTTTATAACTTAAACCCCTTCAACAAGCCGCAGGCTGACCCAGCCTTCGGCTGGCAAGTTCAACCTCTCTCAACCTCCCCAGCCTTCGGCTGGCAAGTTCAACCCCTTCAACCTTTCTTCTCAAACCCCAAAATCACACCATTGATGCAATACCTTAGTCCTGTCGGAGGTGGTCCGTCATCGAATACATGGCCAAGATGGGCTTTGCATTTTCCACATTGCACTTCAGTTCTTTTCATGCCGAGGGTATTGTCTGGCGTGTAAATGATGCTTTTTTTGGTGACCGGTTCAAAAAAGCTGGGCCACCCGCAACCACTGTCAAATTTTGTATTGCTTTGGAACAGGGTATTGCCACAGGCTGCACAGAAATAGGTTCCTTTCTCATCAAACTTTTCAAACTTGCTGGTCCAGGGTCTTTCTGTGCCCTTCTGCCTGGCAATATAATACTGCTCAGGCGTAAGTGCCTTTTTCCATTGTTCGTCTGTTAGCTCAACCTTTTCCTCATTGTTCCTGGAGAAAGCAGGATTGCTTGTTGTGTCACTCATTTTTATAGCTGTTTTTTTGTTTTTTTCCTGGGCATTGCTGCAGCTGAACTGTATCAGCGCTGTTGCCATCAGGAGGAAAGTGATTCTATTCATTGTTTTTTATTTAGTGTTTTTGTCCATTCGTGAATCAGTAAGGATTTTGCCCGCAATGATGTAGTTTCCGGTCTTGTTTCACCACAAATCTAATTATCTTTGGCTTCCGGTTTTGTTAATGAAACCTTACCGGATCTCAAATAAAACAATAAAACTGTCACAGATGTTCAATTTGATCCTGTTTGGACCTCCCGGTAGCGGAAAAGGTACACAATCTGAAAAACTGATCGCAAAATACGGCTTCAAGCATTTGTCAACTGGAGACATTCTCCGGTCTGAAATTGCCAACCAAACCCAACTGGGGCTGGAAGCCAAATCCTTCATGGATGCTGGAAAGCTTGTGCCAGATGCAGTAGTCATTGGCATGGTTGGTGCTGCCATTACAGCAAACCCAGGCGTGTATGGATTTTTGTTTGACGGTTTTCCCCGCACCAAGCCACAAGCGGAGGCACTGGACGTACTGCTCAGTGAGCATGGAACATCCATCAATGTAGTATTGGCCATGGAAGTGCCAGAGGAGGAATTAATTGCAAGGATGATCGGCCGTTCCAAAACATCCGGCAGAACAGACGATGCAGATCCTGAAGTGCAGAAAAAAAGACTAAGTGTCTATAAAAATGAAACCCTGGCAGTTGCAGACCACTATAGTCAGTTTGACAAGGTGGTTAGCCTGAACGGCCTGGGTTCCATTGATGATATTTTCAATTCGCTCTGTGCTGAGATTGACGCTAGGGCTTAATAAAAATCAAAGGTTATCAAATTCAAAGATGGGATCAATATGTGTTCCCGCAGGCATTTCATATATTGGATTGATCAAACCATTGTCTAGGCCATATACCCATCCATGTAGATGAGGAGCATTGTTATCTTTCCATGCTTTTTGAACGATGGAGGTTTTGGCAAGATTCATTACCTGTTCCTTCACATTGAGTTCAATCAGTTTATTGGTTTTTTTACTTTCATCCTCAATGCCATCCACTTCATCGCGGTGGATGCGGTATACATCTTTGATGTTTCTCAACCATTTATTGATGATGCCCAGGGATGTTTGTGTCATGGCGGCCTTCACACCCCCACAGCCATAGTGGCCGCATACAATGATGTGTTTTACTTTCAACACCTCTACAGCATATTGAAGAACAGAAAGCATGTTCAAGTCTGTATGGACAACCATGTTGGCAATATTGCGGTGCACAAATATTTCACCGGGTTGTGTACCGGTGATTTCATTGGCGGGAACCCTGCTGTCACTGCATCCTATCCATAAATATTCAGGTGTCTGGATATTTTTCAATCGTTCAAAAAAAGCAGGATCGTCTGCAACACGCTCGGCGGCCCAAGCCTTGTTTTCGAGTAATAATCTTTCGTATGGTTTCATAATTGTATGTTGATTGTTTTAAAGAAATTGTTGCATTTTGTTGTTGTTTTTCTTTATTTCTACCTGGATGTTTTTCAATCCCGCATGTTGTTTGAATTCATTGATCACATCAATAATATCATTGTCGATGAAGTCTGCCTGTGTAGTGTCAATGAGGACATATGCGTTTTCAGGCATAAGTTCCAACTTGGTTTTGAGGCTAGGTTTATTCAGGAATGAAACATCCTTTCTTAGCCTGAAGAGATAGTTGTTTTTATCATTGACTACACTGATGCTCGATCTGAAATTGCTATACACCATGAAAAGTAGAGAGACGCTGATGCCCACCAGGATCCCAACAAGCAGGTCTGAGAAAAGGATTGCTATGATGGTTGCAACAAAAGGAATAAATTGATTCCATCCCTTTTTGAGAAATTCCTTGAAAAGGGAAATCTTCGCCAACTTATACCCGGTGTAAATCAAAATTGCGGCCAGTGCTGACAGCGGGATCAGGTTTAATGTTTGCGGAATGATCAGAATGGCAACAAATAAAAGTGCGCCATGCATTACAGCAGACATTTTTGATTTTGCCCCTGCATTGATGTTCGCAGAACTTCTGACAATGACCGAGGTCAATGGAAGCCCGCCCAGCAATCCAGAAATCATGTTTCCCACTCCTTGAGCCTTGAGCTCCCTGTTGGTGGGTGAAACCCGCTTGAACGGATCCATTTTGTCGATGGCTTCCAGGCTCAGCAATGTTTCAAGACTTGCTACAATGGCTATGGTAAAAGCAGTTCGCCAGACCAATGGATTGCTGATCTGTTTGATATCGGGAAAGCTGAAGAAGTTCAGGAATTCATCTGTACTCTTGGCAATCGGTAGACTGACCATGTGCTCAGGGCTTATCACCAGTGTACTATGGAGTGTATTGAAAAAAAGGTTCAAGAGAATTCCCATGATTACTGCTACGAGGGCTCCTGGTATTTGCTTTAATACCTTGTTTGATTTGACGGCCTTGCTATCAAATAATACAAGGATCAGGAGCGCTAAAACACCAATGATCATCGGACCCCAACTTTCAAAATTGATCGCATTGAGCAATTCTGAAAACGTATTCTGATTGTCTGGTTGTGTGAAGGTTTCATCGCCTTCAAAATCAGCATCATAGCCGATAAGATGTGGAATCTGTTTTAAAATCAGGATGATGCCAATTGCTGCCAGCATCCCTTTGATTACTGCATTGGGAACAAAATCACCCAGGATTCCTGCTTTCACAAAGCCCAGTATGAGCTGCATAAAACCAGCCAGCACAACAGCCAAAAGAAAGGTTTCAAAGGTTGGCAATTGCAAAATGGCTGAGGATACTATTGCAATCAATCCAGCGGCTGGTCCGCTGACACTCAGTGATGATCCACTCAACAAACCGATCACAATGCCTCCAACAACTCCAGCAATGATGCCTGAGAAAAGGGGAGCCTTTGAGCCCAATGCAATACCCAAGCAAAGAGGGAGAGCCACTAAAAAAACAACGATAGCGGCAGGAAAATCTGCCTGTAAATATTTAGTATATTTTTTCATTATTATATTTTCTGGTCACTAAAAAAATCAATCGACGTTTAGGAACAGAAAAGGGGCGGTGGGGTAGGTATATCATCTGCCAGGCGCGATGCATAATCCTGGGTGTATGAGGTATTGATACCTAATTCAATTGGGTACAATGAAAAGTTCAGCTGAAAGCCGTGATAAAAAAGGTCAGATTTTTTTATGTCTTCTCCACCTTCAGTATTTTTCCCGTCAGTGTCTGTGGAGGCATTGCAAATCTCCTCCACCATTTGATTTCCATAAATATAGGCACTCACTTCCTTTACGGGAAGCAATTGGAACGAGATAATCGTCAATAAGAGGTATGCAAAAATTTGCTTAATCACAGCATGTAAAACTACACGATGGAATCCAAATAAAATATAATTGCAATGTTATATTATTAAATAAAATTATACCCTGAATTAAATTCTCTTATATATTCAGGCCTCCACAGGCACTCAATACCTGCCCGGTAATATAACTGCTCATGTCTGATGCCAGGAACAGGGTGGTATTGCCAATTTCTTCTGCAGAGCCGAACCTGCCCAGGGGAATTTTGGCCAGGAATGCCTTCGCGGCCTCTCCTTCCTGCAGGTAGTGGGTCATGTCTGTCTCCACAAATCCAGGTGCGATGGCATTTACGCGAACGTTTCTGCTACCCAATTCTTGTGCCATGGACTTGGTAAAACCAATGATGCCGGCCTTGCTGGCTGCATAGCTTGACTGGCCTGCATTGCCGCGTATTCCAATGATGGAGCTCATGTTGACAATGGAACCTTTTCTGGCTTTCATCATGGGCCTGATGACCTGCTTGGTCATGTTGAAAACGCTTTTCAGGTTGACTTCCATCACTTCATCCCATTGTTCAGGGGTCATTCTGAGCAGCAGGTTGTCCTTGGAAATGCCTGCATTGTTGATGCAAACATCCACCGTTCCGAATTCTTTCACGACATCATTCACAAAGGCCTCTGATTCTGCAAAATTACCTGCATTGCTTCTCCATGCTTTTGCTTTTACGCCCAATCCTTCGAGCTTTGTTACCAGGGCGGCTGCCTTGTCGGCACTGCCCTCGCTTACATAGGTAAAAGCAATATGTGCACCATGTTCAGCCAGTTTCACTGCAATGGCTTCACCAATTCCGCGGGCTGCGCCTGTAACGATGGCTATTTTGTTGTCGAGAAGTTTCATGTTATTATTTGAGAAGGCAAAATTATTGAAAAAACTGCAAGAATTCGGACCTATAAATACTTCATCCTCACTCAACCTTCATCCTCAACACCTCTTCAATGATCTTCCTATCATTGCTCAGTCGGGGTACCTTGTGCTGTCCGCCAAGCTTGTTTTTTTGCTTCAGCCACTTGTTGAAGTGCCCATGGGGAAGGGATTTGACCAAGGGAGGCCTGAGGGCAATGTTCTTGTATCGTTTGGCTTCGTAGTCGCTGTTCAGCTTTTTCAGCTCCTCATCCAGGATGGTGGAGAAATGGTTGAGGTCGTTTGGTTCTTTTTCAAACTCTATCAGCCATTCGTGTGCGCCGTTTCCTTCTTCACTAAAATATACTGGACCAGCCGTGTAATCAGTGATGACGGCCTGGGTGATCTTGCATGATTCGGCGATGGCCCTTTCTGCATTGTCGATGATCAGTTCCTCGCCAAAGGCATTGATGAAAAGTTTCAGGCGGCCACTGACTTTTATCCGGAAGGGGGCTACACTGGTGAACTCAACCGTGTCTCCAATCAGGTAACGCCAAAGCCCTCCATTGGTGCTGATGACAGGCGCATAGTGCTGTCCTATTTCTACATCTTTG
>CANHSD010000192.1 GCA_947463105.1 Chitinophagaceae bacterium | reverse complement strand
TCAAGGTAATTCCTATACGGAGCTTTGATATCATCCGGGTAATTGGTAAAAAATGCGAAGGATGGAACAGCAGTGGGCAATTGGGTGATGAATTTAATCTTCACAGAATTTCCCCTTACAACAGGAGGATGATATGCCGCGATCACTGGCAGCATTTCTTCATTAAGAACAGATGTCTGGATTCTTCTTTTCCTGCTCTCATATACCTCCAACGCAGTTTCCACTACCTTGAATACCCTGGTTTTTTCTTTTGCAGAGATGAACAGGACAGGGATGTCTGTGAAAGGTGCCAACCGGGCTTTGAGCTCTTTTTCGTAGTCTTTTGCAGTATTGGTAGCTTTTTCAACGGTATCCCATTTGTTGACAAGAAATACGATTCCTTTTCCTTTTTTAACAGCCAATGAGAAAATGTTGAGATCTTGCTGGGCAATTCCTTTTTCAGCATCAATCATCATGAGGCAAACATCCGCCTCGTCAACGGCCTTGATGGCACGAATTACAGAGTAAAACTCGATGTCTTCATGTACCTTGGTCTTTCGTCTGATACCTGCAGTGTCGATGAGAATCAACTCCTTCTGAAACAGGTTATAGTGGGTATGAATGGTATCCCTTGTAGTTCCTGCAATTTCACTCACGATCGTTCGTTCTGTGCCCACCATTGCATTCAACAGGGAAGACTTGCCCACATTGGGCTGTCCGATGATGGCAATGCGCGGAAGATTCTCATCTGGAACCTCCACATCCGCTTCAATGAGCGATGCAATATCGTCAAGCAATTCCCCTGTTCCACTTCCAGACATGGAAGAGAGGAAATGGGTATGTTCAAAACCGAGTGAATAAAATTCTGTGGCATCGAGCTGTCGTGCATTGTTATCGACTTTGTTAACGGCAAGAAATACCGGCTTTTTTGAAACCCGAAGAATGTTGGTCATGGCTTCATCCAGCGTAGTAACTCCTGTCGTTACATCTGTCATGAAAATGATGGCATTGGCCTCTTCGACTGCAATCATCACTTGCTCACGTATTTCCTTTTCAAATATCTCAACTCCATAGGGCACAAATCCCCCTGTATCAATGATATTGAATGTCTTACCATTCCATTCAGAAACACCATATTGGCGATCCCTGGTAACACCAGGCGTATCTTCCACAATTGCCTTGCGCTCCTCAAGCATACGGTTAAAAAACGTGCTCTTGCCCACATTGGGTCTTCCTACTATTGCTACTGTAAATCCAGACATATTTGTATTTTCTAACTTTTATTGGTTGAAGGAAGCATTCGATTGGTGCTGCAATACCAACACACCTGTCGCTTCATGTGTTGCGCAATTTTTACGCATTGTATCCGTATTCGTTAAGATAAAGCTCATTGTTGCGCCAGTTGTTCCTGACCTTGACATGCAACTCAAGAAAAATCTTGCTGTCAAGAAAACTTTCAAGGGATTGTCGCGAAAGAGTACCTAATTTTTTGATCATTGCCCCTGCTGTTCCCAGAATAATGGCTTTCTGTGATTCGCGTTGCACAATGATCTCTGCTGCAATCTTGATCAGCGTGGTCTTTTCTTCGAAAGCTGAGATCATTACTGTAGTTTGGTAAGGAATCTCTTCATCAAACAATTCAAATATTTTTTCACGGATCAATTCTCCAGCGAAGAATCTTGTGGGCAAATCGGTAAGGTCTTCCTGATCATAAAACGGTTCGCCTTCAGGCAACATGTCAATGATGGCATTTTGCAACTGGTCTACATGCAGCTTTGAGGCAGCAGAAATGGTAATGATCTTTTTGCAATAAGGCTTATCCTTGAAATATGCCTCCGCCATTTCAATACGGTCTTTTTTTACCATATCGCATTTGTTCAACACAAGGATGGCGTTGGTTTTTATTTTAAGGGAAGAAAAAATATTATCAAGCTCCAGCAGGTCATCCCGCAGATCAGCTACCAACAAACAAACATCTGCATCTTCCATGCTGGATTTGACGGCATGCATCATTTTTTCATGCAACTTGTATTTGGGTTCTATCACCCCAGGTGTGTCAGAAAAAACGATCTGGTAATCAGGCCCATTCAAAAACGCCCGAATCCTGTGCCTTGTGGTTTGCACCTTGGATGAGACAATGGCCAGTTTCTCTCCAATGAAAGCATTAAGCAAGGTGCTTTTACCTGCATTCGGTTTTCCGATGATATTTACAAATCCTGATCTCATGTTTGTTTAGCAAAGGTAACGCAGTAAAAATTGTTTTGAACATAATAGATTTTGCTGTACATTTGCAGCCACATCGCGAAGTAGAGCAGCGGTAGCTCGTCGGGCTCATAACCCGAAGGTCGCTGGTTCGATCCCAGCCTTCGCAACAAAAAAGACAACCCTTGGTTGTCTTTTTGCTTTTGATATGCTTTGTGTTCAGATCAGTTTCCTTTCTTGATGTTACTGGCCCCTGTAGCCCTTGTGTTGGTGCCAGTCGGATTGCCATAGTAGGTTATATTGCTGGCTCCGGTGGCATTCGCTTTTAAAGTTCCAGAGACACTGATCCTGATGTTTGAAGCACCCGTTGCGTTCAAACTGGCATTGGTTGTTTTCAAAGCAGCTGCAGACATTTTACTGGCACCGGTAAAATTAGCATCAAGACTTTCAGCATTTCCCATTGCTTCCATGTCTGAAGCTCCGGTAAAATCCAATGTAAGTTCTTTACAATCCAGTTTACCAGTAAAATCGCTGGCTCCCGAAAAAGTAAGGTCAAGCTGATTGGCCTTAAGGATGTCTGCCACCAAAAAATCTACAGCACCAGAGGCTTTTACCGATTTCAACAAGGGAGCGGAGAGGTATACGCGAAAATCCGGGCTCTGCCCCAGCCAACTGGCCCATCCCTTATCCAGCTCAATAAACAACTCGTTGTCCACTACCCTGGTAACAATATGATCTCTGATTGACACTGACTTAGCACTGACGGCCACCTCATTTTCTTTGCCTTCAGAGAAATATACCTTGAAGGGTCCTCTTACCACAACAGCATTAAAACTACCGGTTTCGCGTTTCGCAATATTGGGATCATTCATGATGAGCTTGTCTTGTGCTTGCACAGATACATTGATCCAAACCAACAGCAACAACAGCATGGTTTTCTTCATAATTTTAAATTTGATATTGAAAGGTATAACGAAGTACCTCAACAAAAGTTACAACCAAATAAATTTCTAGAAATTGATACAAGCAAATCAATCATATTATAATTTTGCGTTGTTCCCGGGGTGCTCTGGTTGATTCCAGGGCTGAGATCAAACCCGTAGAACCTGATCAGGATAATGCCTGCGCAGGGAAGGACGAATACCATCATTCAATCCTTTCCTGTTTTTGTAAACCCGGTTGTTCATACAGCCACAAAACAAAAACGGAATGAAACAAATTTCCACTCTTTTCTTGATGATCCTCCTTGGATCTACTGCCTTTTCACAAACAGAGGCCATCGTCAAAGACAGCATCGATCAAAACACAGGAGAAAAAATCAAGGTTGGACTCATGTCGCCCATTGAAATTCGGGCAGTGAGGGCGAGCAAGAATTATCCTTTTACGCAGTCCCTCATCCTCAAAAGAAATATCGAAAAAAACAACTTAGGGCAAGACATTCCTTTCTTGCTCAACCAGGTTCCTGGGACGGTTGTTAATTCTGATGCGGGAAACGGTGTAGGGTATACCGGTTTGCGCATCAGGGGGACTGATGCCAGCCGCATCAACTTTACCCTCAATGGTATTGCATACAACGACGCCGAGTCGCAGGGGGTATTTTTGGTTAACCTGCCAGACTTTCTTTCGTCTACCAACAGCATTCAGGTGCAGCGGGGCGTTGGTACCAGTTCCAATGGAAGTGGTGCATTTGGCGCTACTGTCAATCTGCTGACCAATGAGGTCCAGGACAAGGCCTATGCAACATTAAGCAACAGCATTGGATCCTACAATACATCAAAAAATACATTCAAGGCTGGAAGCGGCCTGATCAATGGACGTTATACATTTGATGTTCGCCTGTCGTCACTGAAAAGCGATGGATATGTAGACAGGGCCAGCAGCGACCTCAAGTCATTTTATGTGTCTGCCGCCAGCATCACCGCCAACACATCTTTACGCCTGAATGTATTTTCCGGAAAGGAAAAAACCTATCAATCCTGGTATGGAGTTACTGAAGAACAGTTGACTACTGACAGGAGATTCAACAGTGCTGGTACGGACAAACCTGGAGCCCCATACGACAATGAAACGGACAACTATTGCCAAACGCATTACCAACTTTTTTACAACAAAAAGTTCAACAGCAAATGGAGTTTCAATGGTGCCTTGTTTGCCACCACAGGAAATGGTTTTTATGAGCAATACAAAGCAGAACAAAAATATTCCAGTTATGGCCTGAAAAATCCGATGGTTAATGGCATTGCCATCACTAAGACTGATCTGATCAGACAGCTTTGGCTGGACAACCTTTACTTTGGCACCAACTTTTCTTTTCAGATGAAAGATGAAAACAGGGAAATCATCCTTGGTGGTGGAAACAGCGAGTATGATGGCAATCACTTTGGCAAAATCATCTGGGCACAGACCGGTATATCAAAAGACCATCGCTGGTATGACCTGGATGCACAAAAGACAGAACAACATGTATTTGGCAAATGGATGGAAAAATTGGGCGCCTTCCATTTGTTTGGAGACCTGCAACTGAGAAATGTCAATTATGCAATTGAAGGCTTCAGGAACAACCCTACTCTGTCCATTGACAAAAACTGGCTGTTCATCAATCCCAAAGCAGGCCTGCGTTATACATCTGGAGAGTACAGCAGCTTCATCTCCTATGCATTGGCCAACAAGGAACCCAACAGGGATGATTTTGAAGCGGGTACAACCAACATACCCAAGCATGAAACATTGCATGATGTTGAGGCGGGCATTGAAAGAACGGGAACCAAATTAAAGCTTGCCGCAACTGTATACCACATGCGCTACAACAACCAATTGGTGTTAACAGGGAGGATCAATGATGTTGGTGCCTACACAAGAACCAATATTCCTTTGAGTTACCGCACTGGTTTGGAAATCGAAGCAACACTGACCATCTCAGACCGGCTTCAGATCAACAACAACATTGCATTGAGCAGCAACAAGGTTAGGAACCACAGGGAATTCTATGATGATTATGATGCAGGCGACCAGAAATCTGATTTTTACAGTTCATCAAACATTGCGTTTTCTCCAGCAGTAGTTGAGCAAGGAACCATCTCATTTACCCTGCTTAAAGACCTTGAAACAAGGTTGATCTCAAAGTATGTAAGCCGCCAATACCTCGACAATACCAGCAGAAAAGACAGAAGCCTTGATCCATACTTTACACAGGATTTGATGGTCAATTATTCCCTCCATCCCAAAAGAATGAAATCAATTGAACTCATCTTTCAATTGAACAATATCTGGAACAAATGGTATGCACCCAATGGATATACCTATACCTACAAATATGGTGGCGAGATGGTGAGAAATAATTTCTACTT
>CANHSD010000191.1 GCA_947463105.1 Chitinophagaceae bacterium | reverse complement strand
CTGCCTATAACTGATGTTCAATTTCAAACTATTATCCATACTATTCACTTGTCTTTGCCATGCTCCAAACCCATTGCAAACCTACGTCTTTCCAAGACGCTTTTAACCGTTAAATACATTAAATTTGTTCTATGATTTCATCCACCATAAGGCCATCTTTTGGTTTCAACAATGAAAATAACCCTTCATTTGTCCAAGGGGCAGCCAAACTATGTATTGAAGTTGGTGAATTTCATGTTGCACTTACCATCAGCAATTTATCTGGTGATTTGATCAGCAATTTTGACCTTTATGCATCCAAGCAAAAAATAGATGTTGCTTTTTTGAAGTCAGTATTGTCTTCTGAAAAACTTGGGGGCTTCCAATTCTCTGATGTCATTCTGATCCACAACCAAAAAGAAATGGTTTTGGTTCCATCCTCGTTATACAAAAAAGACCTGGATTCTGTCCTTATTGATACCATTCATGGCGATCAATTGGAGTATTCCATAGCAGTGGATGATGTTCATCAATGGGAAATGCACAATGTATTCGCAACATCATCTGAATTGCTTGAACTTGTTCTCGAAAAATACCCACAAGCAAGGCAAATTCAATACATGACCGTTTGCCTCAGGGGGATTTTCAGTACCCTAACCGAAGTGAACCAATGGATCAAGCTATATGTTTTACCTTCTTGTTTCAATTTGGTCGTATTAAAAGGTGATCAATTGCAGATTGCCAAGTCATTTTATTACGAAACCCCAGAAGATATTATTTACCATATTTTAAATATTGTTGATAAATATGGTCTGGATGTATCTGAAGTAATTTTAGAAGTGAGCGGTACATTAGATTCATCATCAGTTACATGGAAGGAGTTGGGTAAATATTTTCTGAACATCAGCATGGAAAAAAGCCCATCCATTTCAGCTGTAAATGCAAACAATGCTGATCTTCCTTCCCATTATTTCACTCCATTTTTGCTTATTCCCAGATGCGTATAATCAGCGGAGAACTCGGCGGTAGAAAAATCAATCCGCCCAACAACATGCCTTACACCAGGCCTACTACAGATATGGCCAAAGAAGGTCTGTTCAATGTAATTGAAAACAACATGGATCTTTCTGTTGTGCGATCTCTTGATCTTTTTGGGGGAACTGGCAGCATCAGCTATGAGTTGTTTTCTAGGGGTGTCAAAGACCTTACGATTATTGAGAAGGATCCTGAGATGTATAATTTTATCAAGAAAACAGCAGAGCAGATGGCTGTTACTGGAATGAAACTGTTCAGGTCTGATGTGTTTAAGTTCATGATGGAATGCAAAGAGCAGTTTAATTTCATTTTTGCAGGTCCTCCTTATGCCCTCGGTAACATTGAAGACATCCCGAAGATTATTTTTCAGAAAGGATTGCTTGCCGAAGAAGGGTGGTTCATTTTAGAACATACTCCCCGCAATGATTTTAAAGAGCATCCCTATTTCAGGACTGAAAGAAAATATGGCACAACCATATTTTCGATCTTCATCAACCGCCCCACTGAAACCAAGGCATAATGAAAAAGTCTGAAGCCAGGAAAATCTTCAGTGCACAACGTTCTGCTTTAAAACCCCTTGAGGTCAATACCAAACAGGATCTTTTGCTGATCCTTTTTCAGCAACTTATCCTTCCAAAATGTAGTATAGTTCACGCATACCTTCCGCTCTATGAGCGCAACGAGCCCGATCCAACTCCATTGTTGGATTTCATGCATTTTCGCCAACCTGGTATGCAGGTTACCTATGCCAAGATAGTTCCAAACAATTTTAGTATGCTTCATTTTTTGCAAGATGATGAGATGTTTTTTGAGAGAAACCAATACGGAATTCCAGAGCCCATCGGAGGAATAGCAGTCAAAGAGACGGATATTGACATTGTTTTTATCCCCTTGTTGGCATTTGACAAATCGGGCAATAGGGTGGGGTATGGCAAAGGATACTATGACCGGTTTTTGTCAAAATGCAGAAAAGATGCAATGAAAATTGGCCTTTCGTTCTTTCCTCCGGTCGATTCAATTGAAGATGTCGATTTCTTCGATAAAAAGCTCGACTTTTGCATTACACCTGAAAGTGTATATGCATTTTAAAAACATTTATTTACGGTCTTTTCGGCTATTTTTATTTCCGGTTGCCTATTTGTATGGCCTCATCATTTATTTGCGCAATCTTTTATACGATCGGGATATCATCGGCTCAGTGACGTTTAACTTGCCTATTTTCTGTATTGGCAACCTATCTGTTGGAGGAACAGGAAAGTCACCAATGGTTGAATATTTAGCCAACTTGTTGAAAAAAGAGTATGCAATTGCAACGCTCAGCAGGGGCTATAAAAGAAGAACCTCCGGCTATGTACTGGCAAATGAACGCTCTACAGCCATTGAAATTGGCGATGAACCCATGCAATTTCACCTCTCTCACCCTGAGATAGCGGTTGCTGTAGGTGAACAAAGGATTGAAGCCATTCCGCAGTTGCTCTATGATCGACCTGAAACCCAACTCATTATTTTAGACGACGCGTTTCAGCACCGTGAAATCAATCCGGGATATAATATCATTTTAACTGAATTCTCCAACCTTTATTCAAGGGATTTTTATCTGCCTACAGGAGATCTCCGAGACCAGAAGTCCAGTGCAAGAAGGGCAGATATTATCGTTGTAACAAAATGCCCTGCTGTTGTTTCAGAGCATGAACGCTTCATGATCATGAGGGAATTGAATCCACTGCCTGGGCAGGAGATTTTTTTCACCACCATCGAATACAATACCCCTTATCATATTGTAACAAAAGAAAAGCGTAGCTTGTCCAAGGAAGAAGAGGTTTTGCTGGTATGTGGCATTGCCAATCCTGAGCCTCTCACGCAGTATATCCACGAGGCTACAAAAACCTATGATGCCTTGTTTTACAGTGATCATCACATTTTCAGCATTGATGACCTGGGGGATATCGAGGAGCGATTGGATGGCATCCATGATGATCAAAAAATCATCCTCACAACGGAAAAAGATGCAGTGCGGTTGATCAAATTCAGTGACAAAATCGAAAATCTTCCTTTTTTTGTATTACCAATTACCATCAGGTTCCTTTTTGGACAGGAACAGAAATTTTCCGACTTGATCAGGAACTATCCAAACGAATTTTATGGGAAGAAAGAACAAGAAGAAGGAATATAAGCGCGAAGTACCTTTGTATAAAGGACAATTCGAGATCACAAGATCTGGAATGGGATTCGTTATCGTGTCTGGGCTCGAGAAAGACATCATCATTCGCCCCAATGATTTCAACAGGGCTTTTCATGGTGATCACGTAAGAGTAGAAGTAACCAAAGGCGATATAAGGGCTGGCCGTTTACAGGGAAAAATCACCCAGGTCATCGAGAGAAAACAAAAACAATTTGTAGGCAAAATTGAAGTCAACCGAGACTTTGCTTTTTTTATTCCAGATACAGAGAAACCCATCCCTGATTTTTTTATTCCACTCCAGTCATTGAACGGTGCCAAGGATGGTGAAAAAGTTATTGCTCAAATCATTTCATGGGAGAAGGATGATAAGCGTCCCAAAGGTGAAGTGATTGAAGTAATTACCAGAGAAATGGAGGGAGACCTTGCCATGAAAGAGATCCTGATTCAGCAAGGGTTTTCTATCATGTTTCCTGAAAATGTCATGGAAGAGACTGCAAGAATCCCATCAGCCATCACCAAAGATGATCTTGCAGTGCGGAGAGATATGCGGGATGTCCTCACGTTTACCATTGATCCAGAAGATGCAAAGGATTTCGATGATGCCCTCAGCTTTAGCAGGGAAGAGGATGGTATGTTGGAATTGGGCGTTCATATAGCCGATGTCAGTCATTACATTGAAAATGATTCTGCGTTGGATGAGGAAGCCTTTGAAAGGGCAACGTCTGTTTATCTCCCGGACAGGGTTGTACCGATGTTGCCAGAAAAAATATCCAATGAACTCTGTTCCCTAAGGCCACATGAAGATAAACTCACTTATTCCTGTGTGTTTAAAATGACTTCAAAAGGCGAAATCAAAGATGTCTGGATTGGTCGGACTGTTATTCATTCCAACCATCGGTTCACCTATGAAGATGTACAAAAGATCATCGAAACGCATACAGGTTTGTATGACAAGGAAGTTTTGTTGCTTAATGAGCTGGCCAAAGGAATGCGAAAGAAAAGGATGAAAGAAGGTGCCATCAATTTTTCATCCCAGGAAGTACGCTTCAAGCTGGATGATATGGGCAGACCCATTGGCATTGTCATCAAAGAAAGCAAGGAGTCCCATCAACTGATTGAAGAATTCATGTTGCTTGCCAACCGCACCATTGCAGAAAAAGTGGCGAAAGTAAAAGTATCCAACAAACCATTGCCATTTCCATACCGGATCCACGACCAGCCTGATGAAGACAGGTTGATTCCATTTGTTGAGTTTGCCAAGAAATATGGTTATCATTTCCTTACCACTACCCCTGAATTGATCGCAAAATCTTTTAATGAGATGCTGACCAAAGTAAAGGGATTGCCAGAGCAACGCGTGCTGGAACAGATGGGCATCCGAACCATGGCCAAGGCTGTTTATACAACCAAAAATATTGGTCATTATGGGCTTGGCTTTGAGCATTACTGTCATTTTACATCACCAATCAGAAGGTATCCTGATGTACTGGTGCACAGGGTGCTTACCGATGTGTTGAACGGAGACCCAGAACCCGATAAGAAAATGGAACAGCGATGTGTACATTCCAGTGAGCGTGAGCGGGCTGCCATGGATGCCGAAAGGGCTGCCAATAAATACAAACAGGTAGAATACATGCGCCAGTTCATCGGGGATGAATTTGATGCTGTAATCTCAGGAGTTGCCAGTTTTGGTTTTTGGGCAGAAACCATCGATCACAAATGCGAGGGCCTTGTTTCTGCAACATCCCTGTTGGATTACGATGATTTTGTTTACCACGAAACTGAATATGCACTGATCGGAAGGAGAAGCGCATGGGCTTTCCGTATTGGAGATCCTGTGAAGATCAAAGTCATTTCAGCCAACCTGACCAAGCGTCAACTGGATTATGAATGGATGCTGGATGTAGACTTCAAGGTTACAGTCCCAAAGAAAAAGAAAAAATAAGCAGAAGAACGCTTCATTTGCTATCTTAGAGCACCTTAACAAAGGCACTTTATGACAGGCATTGAAACATTACAACAATCATTCGAAACCTATTTTAACCATAGGCATTTTCCTTCTTTTCCTGCAACGCTATACGATCCGTTGGAAGAATTTCTTTCCAATTCAGGTAAGAGAATCAGACCTGTCCTTTGTTTGATGGGCAATGGGCTGTTTGGAGAAATCAAACAGGATGCTTACCATCTTGCTGCAGCTGTTGAACTCTTCCACAATTTCACTTTGGTTCATGATGATATCATGGACAAAGCGCCACTGCGCAGGGGAAAGCCAACTGTGCATGCTGTGCATGGAGAACCAACTGCATTGCTCGGTGGAGATGTGATGATGGTGGTGGCGTATGATTACCTCAATAAAATCGATCCTT